>JASLHP010000250.1 GCA_030149625.1 Solirubrobacteraceae bacterium | reverse complement strand
GCTCGTGGACCGCATGAAGCGCGAGTTCGGCGTCGAGGCGAACGTCGGTCGCCCGCAGGTCTCCTACCGCGAGACGATCCGTGGCACGGTCGAGAAGATCGAAGGCAAGTTTGTCCGGCAGACCGGTGGCTCGGGGCAGTTCGGCGTGGTCTTCATCGACCTCGAGCCGGCCCCGGGCGAGGGCTTCGAGTTCGTCAACAAGATCAAGGGTGGCGCGATCCCCTCGGAATACATTCCCGCCGTCAAGAAGGGCATCGAGGAGTCACTCGAGAACGGCGTCAAGGCGGGCTACCCGATGGTCGACGTGCGCGTGACGCTCGTCGACGGCAAGTACCACGACGTGGACTCCTCGGAGATCGCCTTCAAAGTGGCGGGCTCCTATGCGATCAAGGAGGCCGCCAAACGGGCCAAGCCCGTCCTGCTCGAGCCGATCTTCGCGGTCGAGGTGGTCACGCCGGAGGATTTCCTCGGCGATGTCATCGGCGACCTCAGCCGTCGTCGCGGACGCGTCGAAGGCCAGGAGCGCCGCGGCAACGCGTTGGCGGTGACCGCAAAGGTTCCGCTCAGCGAGATGTTTGGGTACGCGACGGACCTGCGTTCCAACACGCAAGGACGCGCGACGTACACGATGCAGTTCGAGGCCTACGAAGAGGTGCCCCCCAACATCGCCGAGAAGATCGTCGAACAGCGCACCGGCGAGCCGGTGGCGGCTTAGGCGCCTTGGACTTGGTCGGCCAGCCGAGGTCATTCAGAGCAGCGAGCACGCAGGACCGCATTTAGATAGATTTCTCAGGTTCGCCCTCACAGGGCGGGCGTACAAGTCGATACAGGAGCGAATTAAAAGTGGCGAAGGAGAAGTTCGAGCGCGACAAGCCGCATGTCAACGTCGGGACCATCGGTCACATCGACCATGGCAAGACGACGCTGACCGCTGCCATAACGACCGTCTTGGCCGAGCACGGAGGAGCCGAAGCGCGGAGCTTCGCGGAGATCGACAACGCGCCCGAGGAGAAGGAACGCGGGATCACGATCGCCACCTCGCACGTCGAGTATCAGACGGAGAACCGTCACTACGCGCACGTCGACTGCCCCGGCCACGCCGACTACGTCAAGAACATGATCACCGGCGCCGCGCAGATGGACGGCGCGATCCTGGTCGTCTCCGCGGCCGACGGTCCGATGCCCCAGACGCGCGAGCACATCCTGCTCGCTCGTCAGGTCGGTGTTCCCTACATCGTCGTGTTCCTCAACAAGGCCGACATGGTCGATGACGAGGAGCTGCTCGAACTGGTCGAGGTCGAGGTTCGCGAGCTGCTCAGCGAGTATGACTTCCCGGGCGATGACATCCCATTCATCGTCGGCTCGGCGCTGAAGGCGCTCGAAGGCGAGGACGCCTACAAGGAGAAGATCCTCGAGCTTGCGGCCGCGCTGGACTCCTACATCCCGGAACCGGTGCGCGAGCTCGACAAGCCGTTCCTGATGCCGGTCGAGGATGTGTTCTCGATCACCGGCCGCGGCACGGTCGCCACCGGTCGCGTCGAGCAGGGCATCGTCAAAACGGGCGAGACAGTGGAAATCGTCGGGGTTCACGACTCGACCTCCACGGTGGTCACGGGCGTCGAGATGTTTCGCAAGATCCTCGACGAGGGTCGCGCGGGCGACAACGTGGGCTGTCTGCTGCGTGGCACCAAGCGCGAGGAGATCGAGCGCGGTCAGGTGCTGTGCAAGCCGGGCTCGATCACGCCGCACACCAAGTACAAGGCTGAGGTCTACGTGCTCAAGAAGGAGGAGGGCGGTCGCCACACGCCGTTCTTCACGGGCTACCGGCCTCAGTTCTATTTCCGCACGACCGACGTCACCGGAGTGGCCAAGCTGCCCGACGGCGTCGAGATGGTCATGCCCGGCGACAACGTTCAGATGGAGATCGAGCTGATCCAGCCGATCGCCATGGATCAGGGCCTGCGCTTCGCCATTCGAGAGGGCGGTCGCACCGTCGGCTCGGGCGTGGTCAGCGAGATCATCGAGTAGTACACGCGCGTCCATCCGAACACGTCGGGGCGACGCGCACATTGGCAGTCCGATACGACTAATTCAGCCCCACCGCTGGGTGTGGCGGCGACCGAGCGGGTCCTGGAGCAGAGCCCGCCTGCATCGCCGTCCGGCGGGGGCTCGGCGGGAGCGCTCCACGCCGGTGAGGCACGACAGCGAGCGCAAATGCAGATACGCGGCACGATCAGCAAACGACACGACGAGACCAGCAAGGCGACTTCCACATGGCGGCAACGACAAATCAGAACAAGATCCGAATCCGGCTGAAGGCCTATGACACGTCCGCCATCGAGTCGGCCGCGAGGGAGATCGTCGAGACGGCAACCCGAACCGGCGCGAGCGTGTCCGGACCGGTGCCGCTGCCGACCGAGAAGAACGTCTACTGCGTGATCCGCTCGCCCTTCAAGGACAAGGACTCACGCGAGCACTTCGAGATCCGCACGCACAAGCGCCTGATCGACATCCACCAGCCGACGCCGAAGACGGTCGACTCGCTGCAGCGTCTAGATCACCTGCCGGCGGGCGTCGACATCGAGATCCGGCTCGCCACCTGAGACGATGGCCGCGATCCTCGCCAAGAAGCTCGGCATGACCCAGCTCTTCCAGGAAGACGGCAGCGTCGCGCGCGTGACCGTGCTCGAGGCGGGTCCGTGCCCGGTGACCGCGATTCGCACGCCGGAGCGCGATGGCTACGAAGCTGTGCAGTTGGCATTCGGTCAGACCAAGGAGAAGCACATCTCGAAACCCGAGCTCGGCCATCTGAAGAAGGCCGACGCGCCGCCGATGCGCACGCTCGCGGAGTTCCGCGGCGAGGCCGGCGAGCTGACGCTCGGTGAGACCGTCACGGTCGAGTCCTTCGAGGTGGGTGCGCGCGTGAAGATCTCAGGCGTCTCCAAGGGCAAGGGCTTCCAGGGAACGATCAAGCGCCACAACTTCGCGAGCGGTCCCAAGTCTCATGGCTCGCACAATGTGCGCGCACCAGGATCGATCGGCGCCTCGGCGTGGCCGGCGCGCGTGATGAAGGGAATACGCGGGCCAGGGCAGATGGGCAGCAAGCGCGTCACGCAGAAGGGCCTCGAGGTCGTCCGCGTCGACGCCAACGACAACCTGCTGATGGTTCGTGGCTCGGTGCCCGGTCCGACTGGCGCGCTCGTGGAGGTGCGGACCGATGCCTGACGCTCCGATTCTCACGCCGAACGGCACAGCCGGCGCCGCCAAGAAGGTGAAGCTCGACGAGTCGGCCTTCGGCGCGCGCTTCTCTGGGCCGCTCGTGCACCAGAGCGTTCGCGCCGAGCAGGCCGCGCGCAGGCGCGGCACCGCCGCTACGAAGACACGCGGCAAGGTCTCAGGCGGTGGCGCCAAGCCATGGCGTCAGAAGGGAACCGGCCGCGCGCGCGCGGGCTCGAGCCGCTCGCCCGTGTGGACAGGCGGCGGAACCGTGTTCGGGCCGCAGCCGCGCTCGTACACGTTCAAGGTCAACCGCAAGGAGCAGCGCGCGGCGCTGCGCAGCGCGCTGTCGCTGCACGCCGAGCGAGGCTCGATCGCGATTCTCGACGCGAGCGCGTTCACCGCGCCGAAGACCAGCCAGGCCTTCGCGTTGCTCGAGGATTGGGAGATTCCCACGGGCCGTGTCAGCCCCACGCTCGTCGTGCTCGCGCCCGAGGAGTCCTCGGCGGCCCTGTCGTTTCGCAACCTCGAGCGCGTCGCGGTGCTGACAGCCGAGAACGTCGGCGTCGCCGACCTCATCGGGGCGGCCAGCCTGCTCGTGTCCGAGTCAGCGCTCGATGCGCTCACCGCCCGCACCGGCGCGCCCCGCGCGAATCGGAAGGTAGAGGCCTGATGGAGCACACGCAGGTGATCATCCGTCCCGTTGTCTCGGAGAAGAGCTACGTGCTGTCAGCCGCGGACCGTTACACCTTCCGCGTGCATCGCGACGCGCACAAGACACAGATCCGCCAGGCGGTCGAGGCGCTGTTCGACGTGCACGTCGTCGAGGTGCGCACGATGAGCGTCAAGTCCAAGCCCAAGCGGCGTGGCTCGACGCCAAAGGGCGCCACGCGCGAGTGGAAGAAGGCAATCGTGCAGGTGCGCTCCGGCGAGTCGATCCCGATCTTCCAAGGCCTAGCCGCACTGGAGAACTGAGATGGCCGTGAGCGCTTCGCCATACTGCGTCCTCATTCGCTCGCGTGCCAAGCGCGCGACGCTCGCTGCGTCCTCGTCCGTCTCGACTCACGACCATCTCAGGAACTAGATATGCCCGTACGCAAGCCAAGACCGACGAGCCCGGGGATGCGTTTCGTGTCCTACCCGGACTTCGCGGAGATCACGAAGTCCAAGCCTGAGAAGACACTCGTCGAAGGCCTCAAGAAGAGCGGCGGGCGTAACGTCGCCGGGCGCAAGACCGCCCGCCACCGTGGCGGCGGCGCCAAGCGCGCCTACCGCAGGGTCGACTTCAAGCGCCGCAAGGATGGCGTGCCGGCGCGCGTCGCGGCGATCGAGTACGACCCCAACCGCTCGGCGTACATCGCGTTGCTGCACTACCTCGACGGCGAGAAGCGCTACATCCTCGCGCCGCAGCGACTCACGGTGGGGATGACGGTCGCCTCCGGCGAGACCGCTGACATCGCGGTCGGCAACTGTCTGGAGCTCGCGCGCCTGCCCGTGGGCACGGTCGTGCACAACATCGAGCTGCAGCCCGGCCGCGGCGGCCAGATGGCGCGCTCGGCGGGCGCGTCCGCGCAGCTGATGGCCAAGGACGGTGACATGGCGACGCTGCGCCTGCCCTCCGGCGAGATGCGCATGGTGCGCGCCGAGTGTCGCGCGACGGTCGGCACGATCGGCAACGCCGAGCATCAGAACGTCAAGGTCGGCAAGGCCGGGCGCAAGCGCCACATGGGCGTACGGCCACAGACGCGCGGTGTCGCGATGAACCCCGTAGACCACCCGCATGGCGGCGGCGAGGGCTCGACGACCGCCGGGCGCCACCCGGTGACGCCGTGGGGCGTGCCGACGCTCGGATATCGCACGCGCAAGCAGAACAAGACCTCCGACCGCTACATCGTGCGCGGCCGCCGTCGCGGGAAGGGCAAGTCTCGATGAGCCGCTCGAGTAAGAAGGGCCCGTGGGTGGAAGAGCGGCTGATGCAGCGCATCGAAGCTCTGAACGCCGCCAACAACAAAAAAATGCTGAGGACGTGGTCGCGCGCGTCGACGATCTTCCCGGAGATGGTCGGTCACACGATCGCGGTGCACGACGGCAAGAAACACGTGCCCGTGTACATCAGCGAGTCGATGGTCGGTCACAAGCTCGGCGAGTTCGCTCCCACACGCGTGTTTCGCGGCCATGCCGGCTCGGGGAAGGTCCGGTAGATGAGCGCCGAGGAGGAGAAGGGCGAGACGACGGCCGACACGGACGACGCGAAAGCGCCGGCCGCCAAGAAAGCCGCCGCCGAGAAAGAGCCAGCCACCGAGAAGAAAACGGCGTCCGATAAAAAGCCGGCGGCGGAGAAGAAACCAGCCGCTGAGAAAAAAGCAGCTGCTGAGAAAAAGCCGGCGGCGGAGAAAAAGCCGGCGGCGGAGAAAAAGGCCGCCGCTGGGAAGAAAGCGGCCGCTGAGAAAAAGCCGGCGGCGGAGGAGAAAGCGGACGCGGACGCCGCCGAGGAGTCGGGGCAGGGCGAACCTCAGGCCGCTGGGCGGTCCGCCACCAAAAAACGCGGCGCAAAGAAAGCCGCCAGCGCGAAAGCGGCAGCCGCCGGCGATGCCGGTGAGGCACACGAGCTCGCGCAGGCGCAGGCCGCCGAGACGCCGTCAGCCAAAGTCGCGCGTCGCGCGGTCGCGGCCGCGAAAGGCGCGCCGCGCCGCAGGGTCGTCAGTGCTCACGCGCGTTACGTGCGGACCTCCGCGCGCAAGGCGCGCATGGTGTGCGGGCACATTCGCGGCAAGTCGATTCAAGAGGCACGCGCTATCCTCGCGTTCACACCGCGTGACGTGGCACGCGACTGGAGCAAGCTGCTCGAGTCGGCGGTGGCAAACGCCGAGAGCAATCACGAACTGCTCGAGGACGATCTGATCGTCCGTGAGGCGTACGCCGACGAAGGCCCGACGATCAAGCGCTTCCGCCCGCGCGCGATGGGGCGCGCGACTCCGATCCGCAAGCGCACGAGCCACCTGACGATCACGCTGACCCCGCGCCCGGAGACCCAGACCAACAAAAGACACGGCTGAGAGACTGAGAAATGGGACAGAAGGTTCATCCAGAGGCGATGCGCGTGGGTTACATCCACGACTGGAAGTCGAACTGGTTCAACGAGAAGCACTTCGCCGAGTACCTCGCCGAGGACGTGCACGTGCGCGAACACATCATCGGCAAGCTCGCGCACGCCGGCCTGTCGGACATCACCATCCGCAAGGACGCGAACGAGCTCGAGGTCAACATCCACACCGCGCGCCCGGGAATCGTGATCGGCAAGTCCGGCACGGAAGTGGACGCGCTGCGGCGTGACCTGCACCGCATGACCAAAAAGCAGATCAAGGTCAACATCCTCGAGATCAAGCGCCCCGAGCTCGACGCGAAGCTCGTCGCGCAGTCGATCGCCGAGCAGCTGCAGAATCGCGTCGCGTTTCGTCGCGCGATGAAGCGCGCGCTCACGAGCGCGATGCGCTCGGGCGCCAAGGGCGTCAAGGTGCAGGTCGCCGGTCGTCTCGGCGGCGCGGAGATGGCGCGCACCGAAAGCTACTCCGACGGTCGCGTGCCGCTGCACACGATGCGCGCGGACATCGACTACGGCTTCTATGAGGCGCGCACGACGTTCGGCCGCATCGGCGTCAAGTGCTGGGTCAACAAGGGCGAGATCATGCCCGAGGGCTACACCGGCGCGGACCTGACCGACATGACTGCGCCGGCGCCTCCGAGCTCCGACCGCGATGGACGCGGCGGCGGCCGCGACGGGCGCGAGGGACGCGGCCGCGGTCGTGGACCGGGCGGTCCGGGAGGGCCCGGCGGTCGTGGCGGTGGCCCCGGCGGCGGACGCGGTCGCGGTCCGGGTGGTTCCGGCGGCGGTCGCGGCGGTCGCGGTCCGGGTGGTTCCGGCGGCGGTCGCGGCGGCGGACGTGGTCCGGGTGGCGGAGGTGGGCGCTGATGCTCTCGCCCAAGCGTGTCAAGCATCGCAAGCAGCACCGCGGGCGCCGTCGCGGCAACTCGCGCGGTCAGCTGCACGTGCAGTTCGGCGACTACGGCTTGAAGTCGCTCGAGATCGGCTGGCTCACGAACCGTCAGATCGAGGCTGCGCGTATTGCGATGACGCGCAAGATCAAGCGTGGCGGCAAGGTCTGGATCAACGTGTTCCCGGACAAGCCGATCACCAAGAAGCCAGCCGAGACCCGCATGGGCTCCGGCAAGGGCTCGCCCGAAGGCTGGGTGGCCGTGGTCAAGCCCGGACGCGTGATGTTCGAGCTCGCGGGCGTGTCCGAGCCGCTGGCCCGTGAAGCGATCCGTCTGGCCGCGCACAAGCTGCCCGTCAAGTCCAAGTTCGTATTGCGCGAGGACTGACGATGAAGGCGAGCGAGATGCGAGACATGGACGAGAAGGAAATCGCCAAGCGCGTCGCCGAGCTGCGCAAAGAGGTCTTCGGCCTGCGTTTCTCCAACGCGACCGGCGAACTCGACGACACCGCTGGGCTCTCGCGCGCTCGACGTGACCTCGCCCGCGCCCTCACGGTCGTGCGCGAGCGCGAGCTCGACGCGTCGGCCGGCCGGGACAACTAGACAAAGACGACACTTGAACGGACGAAATGGCTGACGAACCAGACAACGACACCGCAGACACCGCGCCGGACGCGCCGGAGCCCTCGCCCGTGGCGGACGCTGAGATGGCGACTCCCGACGCCGACGCGAGCGACGCCGCGCAGGCGCGCGACGCAGCCGCGGGCGCGGATGCCGAGGACGTCGTGGCTGCCGCGCCGGCGGCGCAGCCGGCCGAGCCCGTCGAGCAGATCCCGCCGAAGGAGCGCCGGCGCAGGGCGCGCTCGAAGCACGCGGAGGCTCGCCCGAGCCGCACCCCGGAGGAGCGCCACGCCGAGCGTGTCGCCGAGCGCAAGGCGAAGGCCGCTCGCCGGCGTGCCCGACGCGTGCAGGAACGCGCCAAAGCCGCGACACGGCGTGCCGCCGCGCCCGCGCCCGAGCCGCTGCCGCCCGTGCACGCGCCGGTCGAGGGCACCCGCAGGGTGCGCCAGGGCATCGTCGTCTCGGACAAGGCCCAGAAGACGATCACGGTGCGCATCGACGTCGCGCGCAGACACCGGCGCTACGAGAAGATCGTGCGCAGCTCGAGCACCGTTCACGCTCACGACGAGAACAACGACGCGCACGAGGGCGACGTCGTCAGGGTGATCGAGAGCCGGCCGCTGTCGCGCACCAAGCGCTGGGCGCTCGTCGATGTCTTGGAGCGCGCGCGATGATCCAGAACGAGACAAGGCTTCGCGTGGCCGACAACTCCGGCGCACGCGAAATCCTCTGCATTCGCGTCAAGGGCGGCTCCAAGCGCCGCTACGCGTTCGTCGGCGACGTCATCACGGCGACCGTCAAGCAGGCCAACCCGCAGGGCGCCGTCAAGAAGGGCGAGGTCGTCACGGCCGTGGTCGTGCGCACGAAGAAGCCGATCGGCCGCGACGATGGCACGTACATCGCCTTCGACGAGAACGCCGCGGTGATCATCGACGACCAGAACAACCCACGCGGCACGCGCGTGTTCGGGCCGGTCGCGCGCGAACTGCGCGAGCGCAACTTCATGAAGATCGTCTCGCTCGCGCCGGAGGTCCTGTGATGGCCAGGCGTAAGACAGCCGCGCAACCCAAGCGCCGCTCGCTGAAGATCCGATCCGACGACCGCGTACAGGTGATCTCCGGCAAGGATCGAGGCAAGACCGGCCGCGTTTTGCGCGTGGATCCCGCCAAGGAACGCGTGTACGTGGAGCACCTCAACATGGTCAAGCGACACACGCGCCCCCAGCAGGTCGCCGGCGCCCAAAGCGAACAGCAGATGGGCGGCGTGATCGAGCGCGAGGGGCCGATCCACATCTCCAACGTGATGCTGCTCGACGCCAAAGGCACGCCCACCCGCGTCGGCATCGACCGTAGCGGCGGCGAGCGCGTGCGCGTTGCCAAGAGCTCGGGCGCGAAGCTGGACTGATCGCCATGGCTACCTCGACCGAAACCGCCCCTCCCGCCCGGCTGAAGACCCGCTATCTCGAGGAGATCCGCCCCGCGCTCGTCGAGCGCTTCGGCTACTCCTCGGTGATGCAGGCTCCGAGGATCGAGAAGATCACGGTCAACATGGGCGTCGGGCTTGCCAAGCAGGACTCAAAAGTCCTCAAGGCCGCCACCGACCAGTTGGCCACGATCGCGGGACAGCAGCCGAGCGTGCGCCGCGCGCGCAAGTCGATTGCGGCGTTCAAACTGCGCGAGGGCATGCCCGTCGGCGTGGCCGTGACGCTGCGCGCCGAGCGCAGCTACGAGTTCCTCGACCGGCTGATCTCGGTCGCGATCCCCCGGATCCGAGACTTCCGCGGCTTGAACTCGCGCTCCTTCGACGGCCGCGGCAACTACTCGCTGGGCGTCAAAGAGCAGATCATCTTCCCCGAGATCGACTACGACAAAATCGACACGGTGCGCGGGCTCGACATCACGATCACGACCTCCGCGGCCAGCGACCTGGAGGCATACGCGCTGCTCGCCGCGTTCGGCATGCCATTCTCGCCTCACGGTCGTCCCAAGGGCTATGACCCCGAGGCCGACGAGGCCGCGGCGCGTGCCCACGAGGAGGCCGAGGCCGCGAGCGCCGCGGCAGCGGCAAAGGCGGAGGTCGATGCCGCCGAGGCCGCGCAGGCCAAAGCAGCCGCCGCCGAGGCAAAGGCCGCCAGGAGCGCTGCCAAGGCGACACAGGCCGAGTCCGCTGCCGCGCAGCCGACGCCCGAGCCCACGGAGCCCGAGGCGGTCGCCGAGCCCGAGGCCGAGATCGTCGCGGAGGACGAGCAGGCTGTAGCCGAGGAGGCCGCGGCCGAAGCGGCAGTGGTCTCGGAGGCCGAGGCTGCCGGCGAGCCTGAGGGGGCCGCCGCTGAGCCCGAGGCCGCGGCTGAGCCCGAGGCTGCCGGCGAGCCTGAGGGGGCCGCCGCTGAGCCCGAGGCCGCGGCTGAGCCCGAGGCTGCCGGCGAGCCCGAGGCTGCCGGCGAGCCTGAGGCTGCCGGCGAGCCTGAGGGGGCCGCCGCTGAGCCCGAGG
>JASLHP010000215.1 GCA_030149625.1 Solirubrobacteraceae bacterium | reverse complement strand
GCCGCGTGGGAGGACCCGAAGTTCTGCTCGGAGCGCCTCGGCCGCGCCGCGCCGCTCGGCTCGATCGACCGCCGGAAGCTGAACGTCAACGGCGGCTCGCTTGCCGCCGGACATCCGTTCGCGGCGACCGGCGGGCGCATCGTCGCGGCGCTCGCCAAGCAACTGAGCGCCGACGGTCGCGGTCGCGGCGTGATCAGCGTGTGCGCGGCCGGTGGCCAGGGCGTGCTCGCGATCCTCGAGAGCGCCGGGGGCGCGGCGTGAGCGATCTGTACGCACAGCTGGTCAACAGCCCCGTGGGCTCGATGCTGGCGGCGAGAGTGGGCCTGCCGCGCCCCGTGCGGCTCGACCGCTACCGCCCCGGCACCCCGCTCGTGGATGGCGGCGTGCTGCTCGGCGCCGCGCCCGGCGGACGCCTCGCGGTCGCGATCGCGAAGGTCCTCGGCGCGGCGGAGGTCAGGACGAGCACCACGCGCGAGCGGCCGCTGCGCGAGGCGGCCGCGGTCGCGGACCTCGACGCGACGCTCTACAACCCCGAGAGCAACGGCTCGGAGCGGTTCAAGGGCCTCGTGTTCGACGCATCCGGAATCGCGGACTCGACCGATCTGGTCGCGCTTCAGGGCTTCTTCCATCCAGTGCTCGGCCGTCTCGAGCGCAGCGGGCGCGTGATCGTGCTCGGCACCCCGCCCGCGCAGGCCGGCTCGAGCAGGGCGTCGAGCGCGCAGCGCGCACTCGAGGGCTTCACCCGCTCGCTCGGCAAGGAGCTGGGCGGCCGCGGCGTGACCGTGCAGCTCGTGTACGTCGCCGCCGGCGCCGAGGACCAGCTGGACTCGACGCTGCGCTTCCTGCTCTCGCCTCGCTCCGCCTATGTCTCCGGCCAGGTCGTCGAGCTCGGTGCCGGCGTCGCGCATATCCCCCCGCTCGATTGGGAGCATCCGCTGGCGGGCAGGGTCGCGCTCGTCACGGGCGCCTCGCGCGGGATCGGCGCATCGATCGCCGCGACGCTCGCGCGCGACGGCGCCAGCGTCGTCGGCCTCGACGTGCCACAGGCCGAGCAGGAGCTTGGCAGGGTCATCGGCGGCCTCGGCGGTGAGACGCTCGCGCTCGACATCACCGCCGCCGAGGCGCCGCGACAGATCGCCGAGCGCTTCGCGGGCGGGGTCGACGTCGTCGTGCACAACGCCGGCGTGACACGCGACCGCACGCTCGCGAAGATGCCAGCCAAGCGCTGGAGCGAGCTGATGGAGATCAATCTGTCGAGCGCCGAGCGGATCAACGACGCGCTGCTCGAGCGCGCGCTGCTCGGCGCTGGCGGCCGCGTCGTGTGCGTCTCGTCGATGTCCGGGATCGCCGGCAACGCCGGGCAGACGAACTACGCCGCGTCCAAGGCCGGGGTGATCGGCATGGTGCGCGCGCTCGCGCCGCAGCTCGCAGAGCGCGGCGCGACGATCAACGCCGTCGCGCCGGGCTTCATCGAGACGAAGATGACAGCGGCGATGCCGATCGCGACGCGCGAAGTCGGCCGGCGCCTGAACAGCCTCTCGCAGGGAGGGTTGCCCGTTGACGTCGCCGAGACGATCGCGTGGCTCGCGAGCCCGGCCTCGACGGGCGTCAACGGCAATGTCGTGCGAGTCTGCGGGCAGAGCCTGCTGGGAGCTTGACGAATGACGCGGCGCACGCTCACGAGCCCACCCGGCCTGCCCGCGCTGTACGCGCGCTCGGCCGTCGCGATGATCCCGCACGCGTCGCTGCTGCCGTTCGTGCCGGGTGGCGGTGGCCAGGTGCCCGAGCTCGAGCTAGAGCTCGCGAACGTGCGCAGCGATCCGGAGCACGTGGCTGCTTACGCGAGGGTCTGCGGTTTTGCTCCCGGCGCGATGCTCCCCGCCACGTATCCCCATGTCCTCGCCTTTCCGATGCACATGGCGGCGATGGCCGATGGGCGCTTCCCGTTCGGCGCCGTCGGGCTCGTGCACGTCGAGAACCGGATCCTGCAGCGCCGGCCGATCGCGATCGACGAGCCGCTGGACCTGCGCGTGCGCGTGACGCCGCTCGTGCACCACCGACGCGGCAGGACGTTCACGCTCGTGACCGAGGCGCGCGCTTCGGGGCAGGTCGTGTGGGAGAGCGTGAGCACGATGCTGCGCCGTGGCGGCGGCGAGGTCTCGGCGTCAGCGGGTCGCGACGGAGCCGGCGGCGCCGGCGATGAGGTCGCCGCCGGCGATGAGGCCGCCGCCGGCGACTCCGCGAGCGTCGTCGACGCGGCTCCCGCGGCGATCGACACGTGGACGCTCGACGGCGGGCTCGGCCGCCGCTACGCCGCGGTCTCGGGGGACCGCAACCCGATCCACATGCACGCGCTCACCGCCAAGCTGTTCGGGTTTCCGGGTGCGATCGCCCACGGCATGTGGACCAAGGCGCGGGCGCTGGCGGCAATCGGGCCTCGCCTGCCCGAGTTCCTCGGCGTCGAGGTCCAGTTCCGCAAGCCGATCGTGCTGCCCGCGCGCGTCGAGCTCGCGAGCCTGGAGACGGCGGCGGGCGTCGAGCTCGCCGTGTGCGACGCGGAGCGCCGGACGCCGCATCTGCAGGGGCGCGTGTGGCGGCTTGGCGAGGAGCCGGCAATCGAGCCGCGGGCCACGACGACAGGAAGGCAGGCACAGTGAGCGCGACTGACACCGACCGCGGCATCGCAGAGCGGGGGATGGGCATCGGGCTGCGGGCGCTGGGCGCGCTCGCGAGCTCCGATCTGCTCGACCGTGTGCACGCGCGCAAGCGCTTCGAGCGCGTCCTGTTCCGCGGCACCAAGGGCGGCTTTCGCTCGGCGACGGCGGCCGGTCGCGCGTTCAAGGCCGCGCAGCAGCTCACCCGCCCGGCGCGACAGGCGCCCGGCAAGCCGCGAGCGTTGTTCGACGTCACGCCCGACGACGAGCAGCAGATGTTCCAGGAGGCGGTGCGCGACTACGCGGCCGAGAAGGTGCGCCCGGCGGCGACGGACGCGGACGCGACGCGCGCGACCCCGGCCGAGCTGCTCGAGCAGGCCTCGGAGCTCGGCGTCAACACGCTCGGCGTGCCCGAGGAGCTCGGCGGCGTGATGCAGGAGCAGGCCGCCGTCACGAGCGTGCTCGTCGGCGAGGCCCTCGCGCACGGCGACATGGGCATCGCCTACGCCGCGCTCGCTCCGGGCGCCGCCGCGGCGGCGATCGGCCACTGGGGCGATGAGCGCCAGCAGGCGAGCTACCTGCCGGCGTTCACCGGCGAGCGTCCGCCCGCGGCGGCGCTGTGCATGCTCGAGCCGCGGCCGCTGTTCAACCCGCTGAAGCTCGAGACGAAGGCGCGCCGTGACGGCGCGGATTGGGTCATCGACGGTGGCAAGGCGCTCGTCGCGCGCGCCGGCGAGTGCGAGCTGTTCGTCGTGGCCGCCGACGCCCAGGGCATCGGTCCGGCGCTGTTCGTGCTCGAGTCGGGCCTCGCCGGTCTGTCCGTTCAGGACGAACCGGCGATGGGCCTGCGCGCGGCCACGACCGGGCGGCTGCTGCTCGAGGGCGTGCGCGTGCCCGCCGCCGGCCTGATCGAGGAGGCTCGGGGCGACGCGTACGCGGAGTGTGTGCAGCGCGCGCGCCTTGCGTGGTGCGCGCTCGCCGTTGGGACCGCGCAAGCGGTGCTCGACTACGTGATCCCGTACGTCAAGGACCGCCGCGCGTTCG
Source organism: Solirubrobacteraceae bacterium (assembly GCA_030149625.1). The sequence continues at coordinate 5,274 of JASLHP010000215.1, read as the reverse complement.
GCGAGCCGATCGCGAATCGCCAGGCGGTCGCGTTCGCGGTCGCGGATGTCGCGATCGAGTCCGCCGGCATGCGGCTTGCCACCTACCGCGCGGCCGCTCGCGCCGACCAGGGCAAGAGCTTCGCCCGCGAGGCGGCGCTCGCGCGCCGGCTGTGCGCCGCGCACGGCATGCGCGTCGGCTCGGAAGGCGTGCAGCTGCTCGGCGGTCACGGCTACATCAAGGAGCATCCAGTGGAGCGCTGGTACCGGGATCTGCGTGCGGCGGGCGTGATGGAGGGCGCCCTGCTCGTCTAGAGCGAAGCGAGACGATGATCAACCTCGAGACACCCAGCAAGTTCAAGCCGCTCGTCGGCCAGGCGCATCAGGTGGCGAGCGAGGTCTTCCGCCCGATCTCGCGCAAGTACGACCTCGCCGAGCACGAGTACCCGAAGGAGCTCGACCTGCTCGCCTCGCTGATCGACGGCATGAACGAGGGCGCGGACGTCGGTGGCGCCGGCGCCGCGGGTGTGCGCCGGGCGGCGGGCGGGGAGGGCTCCGGCGAGAATCGCAACGGCTCGAACCTCTCGACGGTGCTGAGCATCATCGAGCTGTGCTGGGGCGACGTCGGCCTGCTGCTGTCGATGCCGCGCCAAGGGCTCGGCAACTCGGCGATCGCGTCGGTCGCGAGCGAGGAGCAGCTCGCGCGCTACGGCGGGCGCTGGGCCGCGATGGCGATCACCGAGCCCGAGGCGGGCTCGGACTCGGCCGCGATTCGCACGACCGCCGAGCTCGACGGCGAGGAGTACGTGCTCAACGGCGAGAAGATCTACGTGACCTCCGGGGAGCGCGCCGACCTCGTGGTCGTGTGGGCGACGCTCGACCGCTCCGTCGGTCGCGCCGCGATCCGCTCGTTCATCGTCGAACGCTCCACCCCGGGCCTGAAGCTGGAGCGCCTCGAGCACAAGCTCGGCATTCGCGCGTCGGACACGGCCGCGTTTCGCCTGGAGGATTGTCGCGTGCCGAAGGAGGCGATGCTGGGCGGCGAGCGCAAGGAGGCCAAGGACGCGAAGGAGGGCTTCGGCGGCGCGATGCAGACGTTCGACAACACGCGTCCGCTCGTCGCCGCGATGGCCGTCGGCGTCGCGCGAGCATCGCTCGAGGAGACGCGCGCGCGCCTCGCGCGGGTGGGCGTCGAGGTCGACTACGTGGCGCCGGCCATCTCCCAGTCCGCGGCCGCGGCACGCTTCCTCGAGCTCGAGGCCGACTACGAAGCCGCGCGGCTGCTCACGCTGCAGGCGGCTTGGATGGCAGACAACGCGCAGCCAAACTCGGTGCAGGCGTCGATGGCCAAGGCCAAGGCGGGACGCACTTGTGTCGAGGTGGCGCTGGGCTGCGTCGAGCTGTGCGGCAGCGTCGGCTACGCGGAGAACGAGCTGCTCGAGAAGTGGGCCCGCGACGCCAAGATCCTCGACATCTTCGAGGGCACGCAGCAGATCCAGCTGCTGATCGTCGCGCGTGCGCTGCTCGCCAAGAGCTCCGCGGAATTGAAATAGCGCCGGGGCGCCTCACACACGGACGCAGCTGGCGCCTGGTGCTCTCGCCGGGCGCTACCGGCCACGGCGCGCGCGCGTGTCCCTGCGCTGCTCGTGCTCGTGCCTGCGCAGCTCGCGCCACGCGTTGCGCGCCTGCTTGAGCGCATCGCGGACCTGCTTGCGGGCCTCCTCGGTGGCGAGCGCCGCCTCGCGCAGCTGCTGGCGCGTGCGCGCGCCCTGCGTCAGCAGGTTGAACGACCACAGCCCGGTCTCGAGCAGCCGTGCGGCGCGCTCGAGATCGGCGAGCACCGCCGCGCGCAGCCGCTCCGCGCGCAATCCCCGCTCGATGTGGCGCATGCGCGAGTCGTGGGACAGGTCGTAGAGGGCGACCATCGCGCGCGCCGCGATCTGCGGCTCGGGATCGCGCGGGTCCACCTCGGCGAGCGTCGCGAGCTCCTCGGTGGCGACCTCGACCAGGCGGTTCTGGAGATCCAGCCGGGCTGCGCGCAGCGACGGCGTGGTGGCGACCATCTCGGCGAACATCGGGAAGAACACGTGGAGCTGCTCTGGGAGGTCCTCGAGCTCGTCCATGTCGTCGCTGAGCGCGCGCAGCATCGCCTTCGTCGGCGACTCTCCCGGCCGGCGCTCGCGCAAAGCCGCTGCCACGCGCGCGATGCCCTCGTCGGCGCGGTCGAACACGAGCGACTCCTTCGTGGGGAAGTAGTTGTAGACGGTCTTCTCCGAGACCCCGACAATCTCGGCGATCTCCGAGACCTTGACGCGGTCGAAGCCGCGTACCACGAACAGCGACGTCGCCACGTCCGATATCTGCTGGCGCGTGCGGCGCTTCTTGCGCTCGCGCAGGCCGTCGTGGGGATAGCGCCGCCGCTCCCAACGCTCCTGCGTCTCGCGTGCGATCACGAACGCGTCAGCCATCTCCTGGCCCAGCTCGCGCACCATCAGGCGGTAGATCCTGCCGTCGTCGGAAAGCTCGTCGAGCGCGTCGGCGCCGGTGAGCGCGTCGGCGCGATGGGGCCCCTCACCCAGCACCAAGCCATCCTACCAAAAGTTTAGTTGCACTATTTTTTCAGTTACTGTAGTATTGGCTCATGACCAAGCTCATGATCGAAGCTCACGACCTGCACAAGCGCTTCGGGGCGACCGTCGCGCTCGACGGCATCGACCTCGAAGTGCCGGCGGGCGCGATCCTCGGCGTGCTCGGACCCAACGGCGCCGGCAAGACGACCGCGGTGCGCATCCTCACGACGCTCTCGATCCCTGACGCCGGCAGCGCGCGCGTCGCCGGCCACGACGTCGTCACCGAAGCGGCCGCCGTGCAACGCAAGATCGGCGTCACCGCCCAGGACGCCACGCTCGACGAAATCCTCACCGGGCGCGAAAACCTCGTGATGATCGGACGCCTCAGCGGGCTGTCGAAATCGCGGGCGCGCGCGCGGGCGGGAGAGCTGCTCGAGCAGTTCGACCTCGTCGAAGCCGGTGGGCGCATCCTCAAGGAGTACTCCGGCGGCATGCGCCGGCGCCTGGATCTGGCCGCGGGCCTCGTGACGAAGCCGCCCGTGCTGTTCCTCGACGAGCCCACGACCGGCCTCGACCCCACGAGCAGGGTGCGCATGTGGGAGGTGATCCGCGGGCTCGTCGCGGACGGCGTCACGCTGCTGTTGACGACGCAGTACCTCGACGAGGCCGACGAGCTCGCCGACCGCATCGTCGTGATCGACCACGGCCACGTGATCGCCGGCGGCACCGCAGCCGAGCTGAAGGCGCAGGTCGGCGGCGCGCGCCTCGAGGTGACGCTCTCAGAGCCGCGCGCCGACGCCCCCGCGGCGCTCGCGCCGTTCGTCGCCGGCCCGGTGCACGAGAGTCACGACGGGCGCCGTCTGCGCGCGCAGGTGCAGAGCGCCCGCGGCCTGGCCACGACGGTCGTGCGCGCGCTCGACGACGCGGGCATCACGGTGGACGACGTCGAGGTCCACCAGCCCTCGCTCGACGACGTGTTCTTCGCCCTCACCGGGCATCCGACCGCATCGTCCCCGGAAGGGGATACCCAAGCGCGACCAGTGGAGGCGATCGCATGAACAAGCTACGCGACGTCGGTGTGCTCACCTGGCGCAACCTCGTGCACATCAAACGCGAGCCGCTGCAGCTCTCGGACGTCACCGTCCAGCCGGTGCTGTTCACGTTGCTGTTCGTCTACGTGTTCGGCTCCGGCGTCGTCCTGCCCGGTGGCGGCAGCTACAAGGACTTCGCGATCGCGGGACTGCTCGCGATGAACCTCACGACCTCCGCGATGGGAACCGCGGTCGGGCTCAGCTCAGACCTCGGCAGCGGCGTGATCGACCGCTTCCGCACGCTCTCGATGTGGCGGCCCGCGGTGCTCGTCGGGCGCTCGCTCGCGGACGTGCTCACCGCCGCGATCTGCGCGACGTTCGTCGCCGTCACCGGCCTCGTGATCGGCTGGCGGCCGGACGCGAGCGCGGCGTCGATCCTCGCCGGCTTTGCGATCTTCCTGCTGTTCAGCTACGCGCTCTCGTGGGGCTGCGCGTGTCTCGGCATGGTCAGCAAGAGCCCCGAGTCCGCGCAGGGCGTCGGCCTCGTGATCCTGTTCCCGCTCGCGATCGTCTCGAACGCGCTGGTGCCAACCGAGCACATGCCAGCGGTCCTGAGGACGCTCGCCGACTGGAACCCGGTCAGCGCGGTCACGACCGCGTCTCGCAAGCTGCTCGGCAACCCCAACCCGTCGCTGAGCATCCACGCCTGGCCGATGCAGCACGCCGTGCTCGCCTCGCTGTTGTGGTCGGCTGCGTTGATCGCGGTATTCGCGCCGTTGGCCAGCACTCTCTACAGGCGTCGCACGACCGACTGACGTCAGCCGGCGGCGAGCCGCTCGACCGTGGCGCCCGCGAGTCGCGGCTAGGCACGACCGTCTGGCGATAGGCTCTGCGCCAATGGCCCCCGAGCTCGTCCTCCACGTGATCCCGCCGTCGCATCCGTGCATGACGGCGGAGGCGGCCCTGCGCCTGAAGGGCCTCGATTACGAGCGCATCGAGCTCACGCCCGGACAGCACGTCGAGGCGATGCGCGCGATCTACGGCGAGGACCACCACACGGTCCCCGGGATGCTCCTCGACGGCGAGGCGGTGCACGGCTCGAGCGCGATCCTCGAGCGCCTCGACGAGCTCGTCCCCGAGCCCGCGCTGTATGCCTCCGAGGAGGCACGCGAGGCGGAGCGCTGGGGCAACGGAGAGCTGCAGGACCTCGGACGCCGGCTGCCCTGGGGCGCGCTGCACTTCCGCCCCGAGTCGATGGGCACGTTCGGCGGCGCGGGCGCGCTGGACGGCGCCGGAACCGACTTCGCGATCGGCTACGTACGCGCCTCGTGGAAGTACCATCGCATCAGCGCCGCGCGCCTGCAGGAGGATCTCGCCGGGCTGCCGCGGCTGTTCGCCCACATCGAGCGGCTCGGCGCCGACGGCGTCATCGGCGGCGAGGCGCCGAACGCCGCGGACCTACAGATCGGCGCCACGATCAGAGTGCTGCTGACGCTCGGCGACTTGCGGCCGCTGTTGCGCGACGGCGTCGGCGAGCGGATCGCGATGAGCCTGTTTCCCGAGTATCCGGGAGACGTCCCAGCCGGCGCGTTCCCCGCCGGCTGGGTGCCGCCTCGCTGACGCCCGGGGGCCCCAGCGACCCTGCCCTGCGGGACCCTGCCCTGCGGGCCCTGCGGGACCCTGCCCTGCGGGCCC
>JASLHP010000210.1 GCA_030149625.1 Solirubrobacteraceae bacterium | reverse complement strand
CCAGGGAGGGCGGAAAGGACACCACACCAATGGCTCTCGTCGATTCGACACAGCAGCTGCTGCAGGCTGCCATGCGCGGTTCCTGGCAGCGTGAGACGGCGCTCACGAACAACATCGCCAACGCCGACACACCCGGCTACGCGCCACGGGAAGTCAACTTCGAGTCCGCCCTGCAGAGCGCGGTCACCGCGGGCGAACCGGTCTCCGAAATGCAGTTCCAGCAGGAAACCCTGCCGACCGAAGCGGGGCCCAACGGCAGCGCTGTGAGCGTCGATCAGGAATCGGCGAAGCTCGCCGAAAACGGGCTGGACTACCAGGCGCTCACGTCCGTCGTGGAGACCCGCAACGGCATGCTCCGCTCGGCCATCGGGATCCTCTGATGGGGCTGTTCGACGCGATCGGCATCGCCGGCACCGGGCTGACCGCGCAGCGGATCAGGATGGACGTGACCGCCGAGAACCTCGCCAACGCCGACACGACCAAAGCCGCCAACGGGCAGCCCTACCAGCGTCAGGAGGTCGAGCTCGCGCAGGTCGGCCAGAGCGACTTCGGCGGTCAGCTGACGGGTGCGCTGACGCAGAGCGGCACGTCGCAGACGCCCGGTGGCGTGCAGGTGACGGGGATCGTCGCCGACGCGACGCCCGACCAGCAGGTCTACGACCCGGGCAGTCCCGAAGCGGACAAGCAGGGCTACGTGAAGATGCCGAACGTCAGCACTGTCACGGAAATGACCGACCTGATCTCCGAGTCGCAGTCCTACCAGTCGGACGTGACCGCGATGCAGACGTCGAAGTCGATGTTCACCGCGACGCTCGGGCTGCTCAAGTGATCGTCCCCCCCGTCGGAGGACTGGGCGTCCACTTGTCCGTGGGCGGCGCCGAAGGCGCGGCCCAGAGCGCCAAGCCGGGTGTCGGAGTCGGCGCCGGCGCTGCGACGGGCGCCGAAGCCACGGGTTTCGGCGGCGAGCTGACGGAAGCGATCTCCGCACTCGAGAAGTCGCAGAACAGCGCCTCGAGCGCCTCGCAGGCGCTCGCGACGGGCAACGTCAGCGACCCCGAGAGCGCGATCGTGACGGTGCAGGACGCCCAGCTGGCGATGGAACTCGCCTCGCAGGTGCGCAACAAGGTCGTGGAAGCGACCCAGAGCATCTTTCAAACCCAGGTCTGATCGATGCTGCCCGCAGCTCAACTCGCTTCGAGGATGACGCCGCGCGGATGGCTGATCGCGGGCGGCGCGACGATCGGCGCGATCCTGTTCATCTACCTGTTCGTGCACACGGTCTCCCAGCCGAGCTACACGACGCTCGTCAGCGGCGTCGAAGCGTCGAAGACGGCGAAGATGACGAGCACGCTCAGCGCCCAGGGCATCAGCTACGAGCTGCAGAACAACGGCACCGCGATCGGCGTGCCCTCCAACGAGGCGTCGAAGGCGCGCGTCGCGCTTGCCGGCGCGAACCTCCTGGGCGGCTCGCAGGAAGGCTTCGCGCTGTTCAACAAACAGAACATCGGCGAAAGCAACTTTCAGCAGCAGGTCACCTACCAGCGCGCGCTGCAGGGGCAGCTCGCGGAAACGATCGACAGCGTCCAGGGTGTCTCCGGCGCCCAGGTCGAGCTCGTGCTGCCGAGCTCCCAGAACCAGATCTTCGGCGAAAGCCAGAGCGTGTCCTCGGCCGCCGTGCTGCTGTCGGGTACGAGCGCGCTGAGCCCGGCGTCCGTGCGCGGGATCGCGCAGCTGGTCAGCTCGAGCGTTCCAGGTCTGCAGTTGAGCAAGGTCACGATCACCGGCGCCTCAGGCGAACTGCTGTGGCCGGCGGCGAACGGCGGCGCGGGTGGCGCGGGCACCGATCTGCAGGAAGCCCAGCAGCGCTACGACCAGACGATGGCGGCGAGCCTCGATTCGATGCTCGCGCAGACGCTCGGGTCGGGCAAGGCGCAGGTGCTCGTGTACGCCAACATGAACGTCAACCAGACGACCAAGGAATCGCTCGAATACGGCAAAGCCGGCACGCCCACGCAGCAGAGCAAGAACATCGAAACGCTCACCGGCAGCGGCACCGGCGCCGGCGGCGTGACCGGCACCGCGAATCTCACGGCCGCGGCGACTGGCTCGGGCGGCAAGTCCAACTACAAGCACGAAACCACGACGTCCTCGCTCGGCGTCAACAAGACCGTGACCCACTCGACGATCGCGCCCGGGGCCGTGGAAAGCCAGCACGTGTCGGTGTTGCTCGACAAATCCGTGCCCGCGGCCGCGCTGCCGGCGATCCGCGAAGCGGTCACGAATGCCGCCGGCATCCAGCCCAAGCGCGGCGACACGATCTCGATCGGGCAGGTCGCGTTCGCGAAGGCGGCCACGACGTCGCCGGCCTCGAGCCCGCTCGCTTACGCCAAGTACGTGCTGCTCGGGCTCGCGGCGATGATCTTCCTGTTCTTCACGACGCGCTCGATCCGCAAGCGCGAGGCCGGTCCGATCGAGGAGCCGGTGTGGCTGCGCGAGCTCGACGCGCCGATGCGACTGTCGGAGCTCGAACGCGAGACCGCGCCGCGGCCGGTGCCCGTCGCGGCGATGGCGGCGTCGGCCAACGGCGGTGGCGAGAGCGGCGACGGCGGCGACAGCATCCGCCGCCAGGTGGAGCGGCTCGTCGACAACGACCCCGATCGTGTCGCGCAGCAGCTGCGCACGTGGATGCAGGAGGGCTGAGCCGGGATGGCGAGCGAATCGCCCGGGGACACGCTTCCCGCGCCGGCGGCGCCCTCCGGTGAGCTGCTGCCCGCGACGACCGCGATCCCCCGCCTGTCGGGCGCGCGCAAGGCGGCGGTGCTGATGGCGGCGCTCGGCTCCGCGCGTGCCGCCAACGTGATGCAGCGTCTCGGCGAGAGCGAGATCGAGAACCTGTCGCTGGAGATGGCGGGCTTGGATGCCGTCGGGCCGGAGACGACCGACTCGGTCTTCAGCGAGCTCGCCGCGCTCAGGGACGACGAGATGGGCGCGGCGGGCGGCATGGACTTCGCGCGCAGTGTGGTCGAGCTCGCGCTCGGGCCCGAGCGCGCGGCGGAGATGCTCGGCCGCAAGTCGGCGCGCACGGAGTCGGCTCCGTTCGAGTTCCTGCAGCGGGTTCCGCCGGAGCGCATCGCCACGCTGCTGCGCAACGAGTCGCCGCAGACGATCGCGCTGATCCTCGCGAGCGTGCAGACGGGGCTCGCGGCGCAGGTGCTCGCGCGACTGCCCGAGCCCCAGCAGCCCGACATCGCGCTGCGCATCGCGCGCATGGGCGAGACCAGCGCGCAGGTCGTGGAGCAGGTGGAGGACGTGATCCGCCACAAGCTGACCGCGGTCGTCGAGCGTGAGTACTCGGCGGCCGGCGGCACCAAGACGCTCGCCGAGATCCTCAACCACTCCGATCGCACGACCGAGCGCGCCGTGCTCGAGACGCTCGCCACGGCCGACGAGGAGCTCGCCGAGGAGGTGCGCAGCATGCTGTTCGTGTTCGAGGACATCGCCAAGCTCGAAGAGCGCGCGATCCAGCAGGTGCTGCGCGAGGCCGACCAGAAGGATCTCGTGCTGGCGCTGCGCGGCGCGCCGGACAACGTCAAGGAGATCGTGCTCACGAACATGTCCGAGCGCGGCGCCGAGATGATCAAGGAAGAGATGGAGATCCAGCCGCCGCAGCGCAAGCGCGACATCGACGCCGCCCAGAGCCGCATCGTCGCCGTGGTTCGCCAGCTCGAGGAGTCGGGTGCGATCGTGATCGCCGGCGAGAGCGAAGACGAGAGCGACGCGGTTGTCTGACGCGCTCGTCAGCTACGACTTCGAGCAGCTCGAGCCCTCCGAGGCGCTGCCGCGCGACGCGGCCGCGCGCCTGCTCGCGCAGGCGGGCGTCGAAGCCGAGAGCATGCGCGAGCTGGCGCGCGCCGAAGGCTACGAGCGAGGTCGCCTCGCCGGCATCCAGCGGGGCTCGGCCGAGATCTCGGCCGCGGCGGCCGCGCTCGCCGACGCCGCCGCCGGCGTCGAGGCGCTGCGCGCGGAGATCGCGGAGGCGGCGGAGACGGACGCGATCGAGCTGGCGCTGATGCTCGCCGGCAAGATCCTCGCGGGCGCGTTTCAGGCGCGCCCGGAGCTGGTCGTCGAGGTCGTGCAGGGGGCGCTCAGGCGCCTCAGCGACCGCCGTCACGTGACCGTGCTCGTCAACCCCGCCGATCTCGCCGTCGTACGCGAAGCGCTCGGCGAGATCACGGCGCAGGGCAGCGGCGTCGAGCTGTGCGACCTGCAGTCGGACGAGCGCGTCGGCGCTGGCAGCGCGATCGTGCGCACCGCCGAGGGCGAGGTGGATGCGAGCGTGCACACCCAGCTCGAGCGCGCGCGCGAGGCGATCGCGTCGGCGCTCGAGAAGGACGAGCTGGTGGCATGAGCACGGCCGCCCCGATCGCTGCCGAGGCGCCGGCGATCGGCGAGCAGCGCCCGCTGGCGCTGCTCGAGCGAGCCGCGGAAGCCGTGCGCGACGCCGACCTCGCCAGGCGCCACGGCTTCGTCACGAACCTGATCGGGCTGATCATCGAGGTCACCGGGCTGCAGGCCGAGGTCGGCGAGGTGTGCCTCGTCGGCACCGACCGCGCTCGCGCCGGTCGCGCCGGCGCTTCCCGTGCGGGCGCGCACGGCGGTCGCGATCCGGTTCCGGCCGAGGTCGTCGGCTTCCGGGACGGCCGCACCCTGTTGATGCCGCTCGGCGAGCTGCACGGGATCGGCCCCGGCACGCGCGTGCTCGCGAGCGGCGCGCCGTTTCGCGTCGAGGTCGGCGAGAGCCTGCTCGGGCGCGTGCTCGACGGGCTCGGCAACGCCGAGGATGGCGTGCTGGAGCCGGACGCCTCGGAGCCGACGTTGGCGGGCGGGACACCGCTGTTCGCGCGCTCGACGATCGCCGCGCCGCCGAGCGCGCTGTCGCGGCCGCGGATTCGCGAGCGCGTCGGGCTCGGCGTGCGCGCGCTCGACGGGCTCGTGCCGTGCGGGCGCGGCCAGCGTCTGGGCATCTTCGCCGGCTCGGGTGTCGGCAAGTCCTCGTTGCTGGGCATGATCGCGCGCTCGACGAGCGCGTCGATCAACGTGATCGCGCTCGTCGGCGAGCGCGGGCGTGAGGTGCGCGAGTTCATCGAGCGCGACCTCGGCGACGCGCTCGAGCGCTCCGTGGTCGTCGTCGCGACGTCCGACCAGCCGGCGCTCGTGCGCATCAAGGCGGCGTTCACCGCGACCACGA
>JASLHP010000185.1 GCA_030149625.1 Solirubrobacteraceae bacterium | reverse complement strand
CGGCGCCCGCCCGCGCCGCTCGTCGCGCACGTCAGCGCCGACCCGATCTCGATCGCGCTCTCGCACACCGCGCCCGACGGCATCTGCACGAGCTCCGGCGGCCTGCACAGCAGCGCCCGCATCCCGTTCCTGAAGATGTGGGTCCGCCGCACCACGCTGCACATCGGCATCCCGCACACGCGCGCGCTGATGCCCGCCGTGCTCGAGCTGATCGCCCGCGGGTCGCTGCGTCCCGAGGAGGTCGTGAGCACGGTCGCGTCGCTCGACGACGGCCCCGCGGTCCTACGCGAGCACGTCCTCGGCGGCGGCGTCAAGACGGTGCTGACCGCGTGAGCGTCAAGACGGTGTCGAACGCGCAAGCGTCAAGACGGTGCCGACCGCGCAAGCGTCAAGACGGTGCCGACCGCGCGAGCGGCCGATAGGCGAGCCGACCGCTTCGCCACAGGGCGCGTCACTCGCCCGACCTTCGACGAGTCGCCGACGATCGCCGTGACGGCGGCCGTGCGCAATCGGAGCCCGCAGCAGAGTCCGATTTCCGCCAGACAAGCGCTCGCGAGTGTGCGAGATTGATCGCGTGAGCACTTCGACGCAGTACGCACAGGCACCAGACGACGTATCGCATGTCGGCCATCGCGACGCGCTGCTGTACACGACGGTCGCGAGCCCGATCGGCGAGCTGCTGCTGCTCGGCGACGGTCGCGTGCTTCGAGGCCTCTACATGCAGGGCGGGCGCAAGCCGATCGCGGTCGCACCCACGTGGCAGCGCGCCGACGCGCCGTTCGCGACCGTCGCGGCTCAGCTCGAGGAGTACTTCAGCGGTCACAGGCGGACGTTCGACGTGCCGCTGCAGATGCACGGCACGCAATTCGAGCGCTGTGTGTGGAACGCGCTGCGGGAGATCCCCTATGGCGAGACGATGAGCTACGGGCAGCTCGCGAGCCGGATCGGGCAACCCGCGGGCGCACGCGCCGTCGGCCTCGCGAACGGGCGCAACCCGATCTCCGTGATCGTCCCGTGTCACCGCGTGATCGGCGCCGACGGAAGCCTCACGGGCTACGGCGGCGGCCTCGAGCGCAAGCGCATCCTGCTCGAGCTGGAGCGGGGGCAGTCGCAGCTGCTCTGAGCTGGGGCGCGTCAAGCGCCACGCGCCCGATACGCTGGCGGCTCGCATGACGGCTCGCAGAGTCGACTACGAGCAGCACGGACGCACGTACGCTCGCCATCGGCGCCCGGACCCACGCATAGCGGCGCGGATCGACGCGGCGCTCGGCGACGCGCGCACGGTGCTCAACGTCGGCGCCGGCGCCGGCTCGTATGAGCCGAGCGACCGCTGGCTGCTCGCGGTCGAGCCGAGCGCGACGATGCGCGCCCAGCGTCCCGCGGCTGCCGCGCCGGCGATCGCCGCGCGCGCCGAGGCGCTGCCGTTCGACGACGGCGCGGTCGATGCCGCGATGGCGTGCGTCACGATCCACCATTGGGAACCGCCCGGCGCCGGGCTCGCGGAGCTGCGCCGCGTCGCGCGCGGACCGGTCGTCGTATTCACGTTCGAGCTCGACGCGCTGCCTGCGTGGCAGCTGGACTTCCTCGCCGAGGGCCTCGCGGTGGAGCGGCCGCGCTTCCCCGCGATCGATGCCGTCGCGGCGGCGCTCGGCGGGCGCACGCGCGTCGAGCGCATCCCCACTCCGGGCGACTGCGTTGACGGGTTCTTCGAGGCGTTCTGGCGGCGACCAGAGGCGCTGCTGGACCCGCGGGTCCGCAGCGCACAGTCGATGTGGGCGATGCTCGAAGCTGGCACCGAGGAGCGCATCGTCGCCCGACTCGCGGATGCGCTCGAGTCCGGCGCGTGGGACGCCGAGCACGGCCACCTGCGCGAGCAGGACAGCTTCGACGGCGCGCTACGGCTCGTGATCTCGGAGGCGTCCTGAGCTCCGCGGCTCGCGACCGCGCGGACAGGCCGCCTACCCGTGGGTGATCGTGAACGTCAGCCTGACGGCGTTTGACTCGCCGTTCCCGTTCTCGGCGGCGATCGTGGCCGCGTAGGCGCCCTTGGCGAGTCCCGCGAGGTTCAGCTCGAGCGTGTTCGATCCCGCCGAGCGGGAGAACGTCAGCGTGCGTCGCTTCACCGTGATCGCGCAGATCCTGCCCTTCCTGGCCTTGGACCTGCACACGCCCCTCAGCTCGCGGCCACCCACGATCCGCGCAATCAGCACCTCGATCGTCGCCGGCTGCGAGACGGTCACAGCCAAGCCGACGCGCCTGCTCGCGGCGAGCCGCTTGGCGGCGAGCTTGACGGCGGACAGCGTGGCGGGATGTGGCTTGGCGCCCACCGGCGTACCTGGCCCAGGCCCGGGACCGGAGCCAGACCCTGGACCGGTGCCTGTTCCGGGGCCCGGACCGGGCCCTGGACCGGGCCCGGTCGTCTGCGGGGCCGCCACGATCGTCTCGGCCATCAGCGGCCCACACGTCGAGGCGGCCGGGGCGCTGCCGGCGTCGCCGCTGTAGCTGGCGTACCACCAGTAATCGCCGACGGCCGTGGGTGTGTATCCGGCCGACGGCTGGTATGAGTCGTTGCCGGAGACGCTCGCGGTGCCGACGGTGGCGCCGCCCGCGGCGCACGAGCTGGGCGGCGAGGACTGCGGGCCGAACACGGTGAACGTGATCGTGCCGGTCGGGGATGACCCTTCGACGAGCGTCGCGGACACCTGCGAGGCGACGATCGCGGTCCCGACGATGCCGCCCACCGGACCGCTCACCGCGAGCCTCGGCGTGGCGGTGGTTTTGAACGTCTTGTCTGCCCCGTAGCCGATGCCGTCGGCGGCGTTCACGGCCACGATCCTGTAGTGATAGCCGGTGCCGGCGACGAGGCCCGTCAGCGAGCTCGACACATCCTCTGGGCTCGATCCGCCGGCGAGCATCGCCGGGCACGCCGCGGTGGACCCGTAAGCTTCGCTCGGCCCGTATTCAAACCGGCACCACGACGCGACGACGTCGCCGTTCGGGTTCACGGACGCTGCCAACGTCGCCGAGCTCGGTGTGACGGACGACGCGTCGCCGGTTAGCGCTGACGGGCCGCTCGGGCTCGAACCCGACAGTTCTCCTGGGTCGAGCCCCGAGACTTCGTCAGGCACTTCGCTCCACGCGAACCCGTCGCCGAGCTCCCCGCCATAGTTGCCACCCCAGCATTCGACCTGGCCGCCGGAGAGCAGCGCACACGAGTGGTAGCCGCCCGCCGCGACCTCGGTGGCGTTCGCGAGCCCGTGCACTTCGACCGGGGTCGT
>JASLHP010000176.1 GCA_030149625.1 Solirubrobacteraceae bacterium | reverse complement strand
TGTTCCTGCTCGCGAGCCGCGAGGACCGCGAGCAGGAACAGGAAGATGTGCGACGCGCGCACGACCGCGTAGGCGCAGGCGAACAGCAGCGCCTCCGAGCCGAACGCGCCCGGCACGCACAGCGCGGCGACGAGGAACGCGCCCATCGCGACGAAGATCGTCAAACGCACCGCCCCCTCCTCGGGGTCGACGACGCTCGTCAGCCACGCGTAGCCGACCCACGACCACCACAGCATGCCGAGCACGAGCATCCCCTTCAGCACGCCGCCGGCCGTCGGCGTGCGCACGATCAGCGTCGTGCACTGTGTCAGCGTCAGCACGAAGACGAGGTCGAAGAACAGCTCGAGCGGCGTCACGCGCTCGTCTTCGCGCATCGCCGCGCCGACGCGGTGAGACTCGTTCGCGTCCGGCGCGCTCACGCGCGGATCTTCGCAGGGACGGGCGCCGGGCCCGCATGGCTCGGCGCCCGCATGCGCTCGTCGCCTGCTAGTGCAGCGACATGTTCGGCTCGCCGGCCGAGTTCAGGCCCGTGCCGGAGATTGTGCACGTGCCGCCCTTCGGCGCGCCGGCGTTGTACGCCTGCGTCAGGCAGTTGCGCAGCCCCAGCTGAGCCCAGTAGTTCGGGTGGATGTCTTCCTGCAGTTCGTAGGGCCCGAAGATCGTGTCGAGCGTGCGAATCTGGTTGAACCACTCGCTCTTGTCGACCGCGCCGGAGGCTTTCCAGTTCGCGAGGCCCTCTTCCTCGAGCAGCCCCACGCCTTTGTCGCACAGCCTGCGCGCGTTGAACGCGCCGCTCAGTTCCATCGTCTTGACGTTCGACAGGCCGGCCGCCGCCGCCGCGCCCGTCACCGCGCCGTCGATGTCCGGCAGCATCGTCGCGTTCGCGTAGTTCGCGTCCTTGTTCCAGAAGCCGCAGCCGCCCGTCGTCTGCCTGCTGTAGCCGCTCTGCGTGTAGCGGAATTCCGACCCGTTCGGGATCGGCGACGGGTAGTCCTGCACGAGGATCGTGTACTGCGAGCTCGAGTAGCCGGCGTTCGTCATCGCCTGCGCGACGTTTTTGATCGCCGTCGTGATTTCGCCCTTGACTTTCGAGATGTTGCTCGAGGTGAAGTTGTTCGTCACCGAGCTTTCTTCGCTGCAGTAGAAGTCGTAGAACCACGTCGACTCGAGGAAGTCCTCGACGCACGTCGTCACGATGCCGGCGAAGTTGAAGTTGTTGCCGCCGATCGACAGCGCGACGAGCTTGACGTCGTGCGCAGCGGCGAAGTGCTGCAGCATCAGCGCCTGGCCTTCTTTGCCGCCGGAGTTGTAGAAGTCGATGCCCGGCTTGAACAGCCCTTCGGTCGTGAAGCTCGTGGTCTTGGCGCCCGAGCAGGCGAGGTTCTCGCCGTTGACGCCGCCGCCGATGTAGACCTCGGCCGACTTCGAGCGATGGCAGCCCTTGATCAGTTCGCCGGTGTCGGTGGAGTTGTCGTAGTACGCGGTCGACCCCAGGGCGTCGGTCTTGGACGAGCTTTCGTCCGTGTTACCGGCCCAGCGTCCGGCCTCGCCGGAGATGAACGAGTCTCCGAGGCTCACGACCGTGGGCGTTCCCGAGCCGGGGCCTTCGGCGCGAGCGGTGGCGACGAGGGCCGTGAGGCCGTAGGCAAGCGACGCTGCGACCAGCGCAGCGCAAATGAGCGTGAGACGCTGACTCCCGCGATCTGCGATCGAGTAGTGCATGGTTCCCCTCTGTGGATGCGCGCCGCTCCCTCGGCGGCGCTGTCGCTCCGACCCTAGCGTCTGAGAATACGGCCAGTCAACCGGATTTCGACAGTTCGAGGCGAGCGTCTCCGACTGTGTCGGCCTCCGCGCCCATCTGCTGCGCGCCACCGCCAGCCGCGGCCACGTCCTCGGCGGCTGCACGAGCGCTCCCGGGAGCCGACGCGGGCGCCTCGCCCCATAGTTGCTCGAGCCGGTAGAACTCGCGCGTCTCGGGCGTGAAGATGTGCACGACCACGTCGAGGTAGTCCATCAGGATCCAGCCGGCGCCAGCGGACCCCTCGACTCGCCGCGGCAGCGTGTCGTGGTCGCGCTTGAGTCCTTCGATGATGCCGTCGTGGATCGCCTTCGACTGACGTCCGGTGTTGCCGGAGCAGACGAGGAACCAGTCGGTGTAACCGAGCACCCCGCGCAGGTCGAGCTCAACGACGTCGAGCGCCTTCTTGTGTTCGGCGTAGCCGACGATCGCGCTGAGCAGCTCCTGCCCGAGTAGCGGCGTGTCCGCCGGGCTCATCGGCCGGCCGCCGTGCTCGCGTACAGCCCGCGCTCGGCTATGTATCCGGCGACCGCCCGGCCCACGAGATCCTCGACGGCTTCGCCGGCCGCGACGCGCTGACGGGCCACCGATGACGACGCTTCGACCGTTGGCATCTCCAGAAAGCGCACACCGCCGGCGTCAAGGACTTCGGCCGCTTCGCGCGCGCCGGAGGCGCCGCCAATTTCGGCGAGCGCCTCGAGCACCTGCTGACGGGGAGCTCCGGCACGCGTGGCGACAGCCAGTCGTGCCAGCTCGAGCAGCTGTACGGGTTCGCGCCAAGCGCTGAGCGTGCTGGCTGTATCGGCTCCCACGATGAACGTCAGCTGCGCGTGTGGATGCCTTGCATGCATGGCTCGCAAGGTATCCACGGTATAGGACAGCCCGCCGCGCTCGACCTCGATCGCGCACACCGACAGGCGATCATCGTCGGCGACGGCGAGCTCGCACATGCGCAGGCGATGCTCGGGACCCGGATCGCGCGCGCCCCGCTCTCCCCCTGTGCCGGCGCTGTCGGACTTGTACGGGGCCGTGTGCGCCGGCACGAGCAGCACACGGTCGAGCGCGAGCTCCTCGCGCGCGCGGCGGGCTACCTCGAGATGCCCGAGGTGCGGCGGATTGAACGTGCCGCCGAGGATCCCGAGTGACTCGCCGTGCTCGAGGCGGTCGGCCGGCTCGGCCGGCCGCTCACGCACGGACCTGCCCGTCGCCTTCGACGAGGTACTTGAACGTGCACAGCTCGCGTAGCCCGATCGGCCCCCGCGCGTGCAGCTTCTGCGTCGAGTTGCCGATCTCGGCACCCATGCCGAACTCGCCGCCGTCGGTGAAGCGGGTGGAGGCGTTGACATATACGCAGGCGGCGTCGACTCCAAGCTGGAACGCGCGCGCGGCAGCGGTGTCGCGCGTGACGATCGCCTCGGAGTGCCCGCTGCCATAGCGCCCCACGTGCTCGATCGCGTCCTCGACCGAATCGACGACGCGGATCGCGACGATCGGCGCCAGGTACTCGGTCGCCCAGTCCTCCTCGGTGGCGGGCTCCAATACGAAGCCGAGATCGACCTCTCGCCCGGCTTCGGCACAGGCCTGCTCGAGGAAGGCCGCCTGCTCGAACACGCGCGCGTCTCCGCGGATCAGGACCCCCGCCCTGCCCAGCGCCGGCAGGATGGATTGGACGAACAGGACAGCGATCTCGCGGTGGACGAGCAGCGTCTCGACGGCGTTGCACACACCTGGGCGCTGGGTCTTGGCGTTGAGCACGATCGCTTGCGCCTGCTCTACGTCGGCGCTCGCGTCGACGTAGATGTGACAGTTGCCGGAGGCCGCGTAGATCACGGGGACGGTGGCGACCGTCTGTAGCGCGTCCTTGAGGCCCTCGCCGCCACGCGGAATGATCAGGTCGACCGTGTCCTTCTGCGTGGCGAGCTCGACGAGCTCCTCGCGCCCGCCCCCGGCGACGAGGCTCACGCAACCGCCGGGTAGCCCGGCGGCGACGGCCGCGTCTGCCGCGATCTGCGCGAGCGCGGCGTTGGAGTGCGTCGCCGAGGAGGAGCCGCGCAGGACGATCGCGTTGCCCGACTTCAGGCACAACGCGGCGGCGTCGATCGTGACGTTGGGACGTGCCTCGTAGACGACCGCGACGACGCCGAGCGGAACGCGTACCTTGCGCACGTCGAGTCCGTTTGGCAGACGAAGGCCGTCGATCACCTCACCGACGGGGTCGACGAGCGCGGCGATCTGGCGCACCGCGCGCGCGATCGCCGCCACGCGCGCCTCGTCCAGACGCAATCGGTCGAGCAGCGCTTCGCCGATGTCGGCGTCCCGCGCGCTCAGCATGTCGCGCTCGTTGGCTTCGAGGATCTCGGACATGCGCTCCTCGAGCGCCGTGGCGATCGCCTCGAGCGCGGCGTCCTTGACGGCCGTGTCGGTGCGCGCGAGCGCACGCGATGCGCGCTTGGCGGCGCGGCACGTGTCGGCGACGGATGCGACGGCGATTGCCACTTCGCTAAAGGGTAGAGGCCCCGACGCCGATTCGAGCGGCCGCGTCGTCAGCGTGCGCGGCCGAGCGCGACGCTGTGCCGTCAGTCGAGCACGAGATAGTCGCGGTGCACGGCCTCATCGCTCGCCCGCGGCAGGATCTCGCGCACGGCGTCGGACTTGAGCCCGAGCACGCGCCGCAGCTCGGCGGCGGAGTAGCTGCAGATGCCCTTCGCTAGCGGCCTTAACGTCCCGCCGGATTCCACGTCGCGTTCGACGACGTCGACGGCGTCGCCGGCGTCGAACTCACCCTTGACTTCGGTGACGCCGACAGGCAGGAGGCTGGCGCTGCCCTCGCGCAGCGCGCGAGCCGCGCCCCGGTCGACGACGACGGTGCCGCGCGATGGCTTGGCGTACTTGAGCCATAGCTTGAAGCTCGAGTAGCGCGCCTCGTGCGCGGGAAAGCGCGTGCCCTCGCGCCTTCCGGCGAGCACTGCCGCCAGCGCCTGCGTGCGCACGCCGTTGCAGATCACGGTCGGGATGCCGGCGGCCGTCGCCATCTCGGCGGCGACGACCTTCGAGCGCATGCCGCCGGAGCCGAGCGGCGAAGTCGTGTGACCGATCTCGAGCTCGTCGAGCACAGCGAAGTCGCTGACTTCAGCGACGATGTGCGCGTCGGGGCGAAGGCGCGGATCGGCCGTGTACAGACCATCGATGTCGGTCAGCAGGATCAACTCGTCCGCGCCGACGAGCACGGCGACCTGCGCCGCGAGAAAGTCGTTGTCTCCGAAAGAGATCTCGTCAGTAGCGGTCGTGTCGTTCTCGTTGATGACCGGCAGCACACGCCACTCCAGCAACGTGCTGAGCGTCTGGCGCGCGTTCAGGTAGTGCGTGCGCGCGCTCATGTCGAAAAACGTCAGCAGGACCTGCGCGCTCGTGATGCCGCGCTCTCGCAGCAGCTCGTCGTAGATGCGATACAGCTTGCCCTGACCGACGGCGCTCGCGGCCTGCAGCGCGCCGACGGTCGCGGGTCGCTGAGGCAGCTCCATCACGCGCATCCCGCGCGCGATCGCTCCGCTGGTGACGACGATCACCTCGGCGCCCGCGCCGTGCAGGCCGGCGAGCTGGTCGCACACGCTCGCGAGCACGTCCATTCGCGGCGTGCCCTCGTTGTCCGCGACCACGCTCGATCCGAGCTTGATGACGACGCGTCTCATCGGCGCAACGCAGGGTAGACGGTCAGTGGGTCAGCGTTTGCCTCGATCGAGGCTTGCCGCGAAGTGCAAGCGCTCAGCGATCACAGCGCGTCGTGCGGATCGAGCTCGAACGTGACGCCCGCGATCTCGATCTCGTCTCCTGGCTGGAAGCCCTTCTCCTCGAGCGCGCCGAGCACGCCGATACGTCGCAGCCTGCCCTCGAGATACGCCATCGCGTCCTCGTTGTTGGCATCGAAGCGCTCGAACAGGCGCTCGATGCCTCTGCCTCTGACGGCGAACGTTCCGGCGCCCCTCGCCTCGACGTGGAAGCCCACGCCGGCCGTCGGCCGGAACACCATGTGCTCGGCGAGCTCGGGCTCCCCCCTGCTCGTGCTCTCTCCGACCGCGCCGGCGCCGGCGCCGGCGGCGTCATCGGGTACGAGCCGCAACAGCAGCTCCGCCAGCTTGCCCACGCCGGCGCCAGTTGCGCTCGAGGTCGCGAGCACAGGCACCGCTGCTCCCAACCGCTCCTGCCATGCGGCGATGGTTGCGCTGATGCGCTCCTCGGGCACCAGGTCGGCCTTGGACAGGACCAGCACGCGTGGCAGCAGCGCGAGGCGCTCGTCGTGGGCGGCCAGCTCGCGCTCGATCGTCGCGTGGTTGACAGCGGCGTCCGCGCCCTCGCCCGTGGAGAGCTCGGGCGCGATGTCGAGCACGTGGACGAGCAGCCTCGTGCGCTCCACGTGCGCGAGGAAGTCATGCCCGAGCCCAGCGCCCTCGCTGGCGCCTTCGATCAGCCCGGGAATGTCGGCCACGACGAGCTGGCGCTCCTCGCCCTCGAGCACGCCCAGCACCGGCGAGAGCGTGGTGAAGGGATAGTCGGCGACCTTCGGCGCGGCTCGGGTGAGGCGCGAGAGCAGCGAGGACTTGCCCGCATTGGGCAGGCCCACGAGCCCGATGTCCGCGAGCAGCCGCAGCCGCAGCTCGAGCCAGCCTTCCTCGCCGGCTAGGCCACGCTCGGCAAAGCGCGGAGCCTGGCGCGTGGAGGTGGCAAAGCGCTTGTTGCCCTTGCCCCCGCCGCCGCCCCGCGCGATCGTCGCCGCCTGCCCGTCCGCGAGCAGCTCCCAGCTGCGTCCGAGCAGGTCCGAACGCTCGTCCCCCGGAGCGCTCGGGCCGTCCGCCGGCACGCCGTCGAGGTCCTCGGGGTCGTTGTGCTCCGGCGGCGACGAGCCCATGACCTTAGTTCCCGGTGGCACCTTGATCGTGAGCGTCTTCCCGTCGGCGCCGTGGCGCAGCGCGCCCGAGCCATGCCCGCCGCGACCGGCGCGGTAGTGGCTGCGACGCTTGAAGCTCTGCAGATCGCGCAGCGACTCGTCACAGACGACCACCACGTCGCCGCCGTGCCCGCCGTCGCCGCCGTCGGGGCCGCCTCGCGGTACATGAGCTTCTCGGCGAAAGCTCGTGCAGCCATCGCCGCCGGCGCCGGCCTGCACGTAGATCCTCGCGCGATCGTGCAACATGTACAGCATCGTGACAGCAGACCGCGTGTTCTTGATCACAGGCGCCTCCTCGGGTATCGGCGCCGCGACCGCGCGCCTCGCTCATGCCGAGGGCTGGCGTGTGGTGCTGGCGGCCCGCTCGCTCGAGCGCCTACGGGAGCTCGCTGACGAGCTCGGCGGTTCCGAGCACACGCTGGCGGTTCGCTGTGACGTGACCGACTGGGAGCAGCAGCAGGCGATGGTCGAGGCGGCGCTGCACGCGTTCGGCCGCATCGACGTCGCGTTTGCCAACGCCGGCTTCGGAGGCCCGCGCGGCTTTCTCAAGGACACGCCGGAGCACTGGCGCGAGATGGTGCTGACCAACGTGTATGGCGCCGCGCTGACGTTGCGCGCGACGATCCCCGTGCTGACGCAGTCTCGCGGTCATCTGCTGCTGACATCGAGCGTCGCTGGCCGGCGCGTGCTGCCGGGCTCGATGTATTCGTGTACCAAGCATGCGGTGACGGCGATGGGCGAGGCCGCACGCCAGGACCTGCACGGCACCGGCGTCCGCGTCACGCTGATCGAGCCTGGCATGACCGACACGCCGTTTTTCGATGATCGGCCCACGGACGCGCTCGAGGACGACGACATCGCCCGCGCCGTGCTCTATGCGGTATCGCAGCCCCCGCACGTCAACGTCAATGAGCTTCTCGTGCGCCCGACCGCTCAGGCAGGCTGAGGGTTACTCGCCGCGCTCGCGCGAGGGTCAGGCGCTCGCGAGCTCACGAGCGCAGTAGAGACCGGCGCCCGCGGCGGCGCCAGCGACGGCCACCGTCGCATAGACGCCGTTGCGCGGCAGGCTCTTGCGCGCGAGCACGGTCGCAAGCACGTCGGCCGCATCGACGAGCGCGCACAGGCGCTGCGTCCGCGCTCCGTTCACCGGATCGCCGAGCGTACGGAGCGTAAGCAGTGCCAGCGCCAAGTCGCGCGCTCCGAGCGAGCGCGCAAGGTCCTCTACGACAGGCAGCGCGGCGTTGTCCTCTCCCAGCCACCGCGCCGAGACGGACTTCGGCGCGGCGAGCACGGCCCCGCCTAGGGCAAGGCGCCCCACGGCGATCAGCCAAGCGCCTCGCCGCGAGTCGAGGCGCGCCACCTCAGGCCTGGTCGGCGTCCGGCAGCACGCTCACCACACGCCCGCGCCAGCCGTGCTTGAACTGCACGGTGCCGGCGGCACGCGCGTACAGCGTGTCGTCCTTGCCGATGCCGACGCCGGCACCGGGCTTGAAGCGGGTGCCACGCTGGCGCACGATGATCTCGCCACCGGTGACGGTCTGGCCGGCGAACGTCTTCACGCCCAAGCGCTGCGCGTTCGAGTCGCGGCCGTTGCGGCTCGAGCCGAGCCCCTTCTTATGAGCCATCTGCAGCCTTCTCCTCGCTCGGCGTGGGCGTCTCGGAAGCATCGGCCTGCTTGGCCTTGCTCGCTTTGGCCGCCGCTTTCCTTGCCCCGGCGCTGATCTCAGTGACCTCGATCTTGGTCAGCTCCTGACGGTGGCCGGTACGGCGTTTGTACCCGCGCTTGGGCTTGAACTTGAACACGCGCAGCTTCTCACCGCGCACGTGCGCGATCACCTTTGCGGTGACCTTCACGCTGGCCAGGCCGGCCGCGTCGAACACGGCCTCGTCAGACCGGTAGAGCATCGGCTCGAGCGCGACATCTGCGCCCTCGGCCGCCGCCAGGCGCTCCACGAGCAGCGTCTGGCCCCGCTCGACGCGGTATTGCTTGCCGCCCGTCTTCACGATCGCGTACATATCTTGTCGGTCTCGATTCCTGTGGCTTTGAGAAGATGCCGATGACCGGCTCACGCCGAGGCGTCCTGCTATTCCGGAGTCGCCTTGGCCTTGGCAGCCGAACGGCGCCGTCCGCCTCTGCGGCCACGACGCCGAGGTTTGGATTGTAGGCCATCCTCGGTCACCCCGTCCTCGGAAGCATCCGCAGCATCCGTGGAGGCCTCCTTAGCGGCGCTGGCGTCGGCTGGCACCTCCACCGCCCGCTGCTCCTCCGGCTCGGTGTCGATCGACGTCGCCGACTCGCTCAGGCCTGCTTCCATGCGCGTCTCGGCGTCCTCGCTCTCCAGAGATGAGCGGCGCCGGCGCGCGCGCGGCGCGGCCTGCTCACCCGAGCCGCGTCCGCCTCCGCCGGTAGCTGAGGCGCGGCGCCTGCCGCGACCGTTCGAGCGCGTGTCGGCGGCGCGTACCGGCGCGGTCACCACCTCGCCGGACTCATCCAACAGCAGCGCGCTCGCGGCGGTGCGGCCAACCTGGTCGATGCGCACCATGCGCTTCTCGCCCACGTACGGCGAGGCGCCCGCGATCGAGATGATGTACCCGTCGATTTTCGCGACGGCGTCGTCGACGTCGTACATGTGCGGCTCGACGATCTCCACGAGCACCTCGTCGCCTTGGCGAAACGGCAGGGCGCGCTCCTCTACCTCGGCGCGGGTGCCCATGAACGTGATCGCGAAGTGATCGAGCATGAGTCCTTCGGAGCCCTCGAACAGGAACGACTTGCCCGTCTGCGCCTCGAGCGCGTGCAGCACGCGCGAGCTGTGACCGGTGAACTGCGTGCTCACGCGCGGGTTGATCTGCACCAGGAATGCCTCGGCGTCAGGGTGCTCGGCGGCGACTTCGCGGAGCCTGCGCTCGAACTCGATCGCGATCGTTTCCTCCGAGCGGATCACGCCCTCGCCCTCGCACGTGGGACACGGCCGGCTCATGATCTCGCGCACGCCCTCTGTGACGTTCTGACGGGTCATCTCCACGAGCCCGAGCTTGGAGATCTCTGCGGTGAACGTCTTCGTGCGGTCCTCGTCCAGCGTCTTGCGCAGCGTCTTCATCACCGCGTCGCGGTTGCGCGCGCGCGCCATGTCGATGAAGTCGATCACGATGATGCCGCCGATGTCGCGCAGGCGCAACTGGTTGACGACCTCCTCGGCGGCCTCGAGGTTGGTCTTGGTGATCGTGTCCTCCAAGCCCGCGCCCTTGCCGCGCCCGATGAAGCTGCCGGAGTTGACGTCGATCACCGTCAGCGCCTCGGCGTAGTCGACGATCAAGTAGCCGCCGCTGGGCAGATCGACGCGCCGCGACAGCACGCCCTCGATCGCCTTGTCGACGCCATACGACTCGAACAGCGGCTCCTGTTGCTGCCACAGCTCAACCCGCTCGACGAGCTCGGGGGCGGTGCGTGTGAAGAACGACACGAGCCGGTGGTACTGCTGCTCGTCGTCGACGATCGCACGCTCGAAGTGCGCCGAGAAGATGTCGCGCACGACGCGCACCGACAGATCGGCCTCCTGAAAGACGAGATCCGGCGCGACGGTCTCCTCGACGCGTTTGACGAGCACCTCGTGGAGCTTGTGCAGATACTTGAGCTCGCGCTCGAAGTCCTCGCGCTTGGC
>JASLHP010000167.1 GCA_030149625.1 Solirubrobacteraceae bacterium | reverse complement strand
CGGCGACGATCGCTTGTAGGTCGGCGCGTGCGGCGAGCAGCTCGTAGGCGAGGCCGGCCTCGCGGGCGCGGGCTCGCAGCAGCGCCTCGCCGAGCGCGATCAGCGGCGCGTCGTCGGGCTTGGGGGCGGGCGGGCGCACCTGCTGCGGTGGCGGATCGGGCGGCTGCTCGCGTCCACGGCGGACCGCTTCCAGGAGGTCATCCGCGCGTCGTCCGCCGGCGCTCGAGCCGACGCCGCGGATCCGCTCGAGCTCGGCGCGCGAGGACGGTTTGCGCTTGGCGATCTCCATCAGCGTGGCGTCGCCGAGCACGCTCTGCACCGGACGATCGTGGCGCTCCGCGGTGCGCTCGCGCCAACGCACGAGCTCGCGCGCAATCGGGCGCGCGGTCGCGTTCAGGGTGGCGATTCGCGGCAGGCGCGCGAAGATCGCCTCCAGCTCGCGCTCGTCGCTCGAGCGGGCGAGCGGCTCGCACTCCTCGCGCGCCCACCGCAGCCGGCCGAGTCGTTGCAGGCGACGTTGGAGCTCGCTGGACAGATCGAGCAAATGCACGACATCCTCGCGCGCGTAGGCGAGCTGCTCCGGGGACAGCGGGCGCACGTCCCAACGCGTGAAGCTTGCCGTCTTGGCGACGCGCAGCCCGAGCACCTCTGAGAGCAGCGAGTCGTATGACACCTGCGCGCCAAGCCCCGCGAAGCCGGCCGCGATCTGCGTGTCGAAGACGTTGCGCACCTCCGTCCGCAGACAGCGGCGCACGAGCGCGATGTCCTGTCGCCCGGCGTGCACGACGATCTCGATCGCCGGGTCGGCGAGCACCTGCGCCAAGGCTGAGCCGTCGAAGTCGTCGAGCAGCGGGTCGACTACGAGGGTGCGCTCGCCCGAGTCCTCGTGTTCGCGGTCGGGAGCCGCCGCGGGGATCGCGAGCTGCACCAGGCACAGCAGCGTGCGGTAGCGGCCCTCGCCCATGAACTCGGTGTCCAGCGCCAGCCTGCCCGCGGCGCGCGCGGCGTCAGCGAGCGTCTGCAGCCGCTCGCGCGAGGCCGGCGCGCTCACGCTCTGGCTCCGGGCAGCAGGTACAGCAGTCCGCCCTGCGGCAGTCCCGCCTCGAGCGAGATGTCGGTTCCGTGAGCGCGCACCCAGCGCACGGGCGCGGAGCACGCCGGATTGACCGCGGCGGCCTCACGGGTGCAGAACGTGTTCAAGAACGCGTAGCGCACCTGGCCTTCGGCGATCAGCCGCTTGAGCTTCGCGATCGACGTGAACACGCGGGCATCGTAGGTTGTCAGTACGAGCACCGGGCGCGCGTCGGAGACGATCAGCGAGCCGATCGCCGTCGCCGACTCGGCCGCGACCTCATAGCGAGCGCCGCCCTGGTGCGCGAGCAGGTATGAGCTCAGCGGGTGCTGTTGGCTGCCGGGCAGCTCGCCGACGAGGCCGGCGTCACTCACACGGTCGGTGATCGCGGTGAGGTTCGCCTTCAACGGCACCGCGAGTATCGCCACGAGCGCCAGCGCCATCGCGCCTGCCGGCGCCAGCGGCGAGCGCAGTCGCATCGGCAGCCGCTGTGCGCGCGCGAACAGCGCGCATGCGCCAGCGCCGATGGCTGTGAGCAGCGTCACCCACCACACTGGCGGTTGTCCGTAGAGCAGGCGCTCGCTGTAGTACACGACGACCACAAGCGTCGCCACGAGCAGCGCGAGGCGCACGTCGCCGCTCCTGAGCCGCGGACGTGGCGCCGCCGCCGCCGGATCCTCGCCGCCGTCTGGATCGGCGCTCTGGCCCCGGTCCGGGCCACGTGTCGAGGCGCCGCGCGGGGCGCCGAGCGCCCACGCGAGACCGATTCCGAGCATCGCCGCGACCACCGGCGTAAAGCCTTCGACGTAGCGCGGGTGCAGCCGCACCATGTGGCTGAACAGCACCACCCCCGCGAGCATCCACAGCCCGAGCCCGCCGGCGGCGGCGCGGCGCATGCGCGCGCGCAAGCGCGTCTGCTCGTCGTCGCGCTCGCCATCGACTCGGCGCAGGCCCGACAGCAGCGCCGGGATCCCGAGCAGCAGCGCGACGAGCAGCTCGAGGCCGAGACGCTCGCCCGACAGCGGCCCGACGCGCGCGAGCAGCCGCGTGGGGGAGGGCGGCACGATCGGGATGTGGTCGCGCTGTTGCTGCGTGGCGACCGGGTAGTGGTGATCGGCTTCATAGACGGTAGCCCCCGGTTCCGGCGATTTGCCACCGAGGCGATCGGTGCCGTTGAACACGAATGCGGCGTTCCACGCACTGCCGTTGGTCGAGCCGATCGCGTATGGCCGATCGTGCGCGGGAAACAGCAGCGTCGCGGTCAACCAGGCGAGCGCGACGGCGACGTACACGGCGCCGGCCGCGGCGAGGCGCAGCATCCGCCGCCGCCGCGATCCGGGCAGCCCGAGGTAGGCGAACGCCGCGATCCCGGGCAGTGCGACGAGCGACTCGAGCAGCTTGATGTCGAACGCGACGCCGAGCGCCGCGGCGCCCGCGAGCAGCCACCTGGTGCGCCCCGTCTCGGCGGCGCGCACCATCGCTCCCAGCGCCAGCACGAGCGCGAGCATCATCACCCCGTCCATCGTGTCGCTGCGCGCGGTGATCACCTCGATCGGCAGCACCGCCATCGCCGCCGCCGCGGCGATGCCCGCCATCGCGCTCCACATGCGCCGCACGACGGCGTAGAGAAGCGGTACCGACGCGATGCCGGCAAGCGCCTCGGGCAGCTTGAGCGTGGTCGCGCTGAAGCCGAGCAGCTTCACGCTGATCACTTGCAGCCACAGGTCCACGGGCGGCTTGTCGATCGAGACGCTGCCTCCGGGCTCGAACGCGCCGAAGAAGAAGTTGTGCCAAGAGAGCCCCATGCTGCGCACGGCGGCGTCGTAGAACGGGTCCGGCGGAACCTGGCCGATGTGCGCCAGACGCAGCGCCGCCGCGCCCGCCGTGATCGCCGCCACCACGGCCCACTCCGCGCTGCGTCCTCGTCTTCTCACGCGCGGAACGCTAGTCTCATCGGCTCGTGGCAAGCGATGACAGCGACAACGAGGATCGGGCGCCGGCGTCCCATGGGCCGCGGGAGTGTATGGCCTGTCGCGGCAGCGGCCAGGTGATCTCCAACCTCGGCGGCGCGCCGAGCACGCTCGCGTGTCCATGGTGCGGCGGTGGCGGCGTGCGCCTTACTGAGGTCGACGCTCAGGCGCGCTGGATCGATGATGCCGCCGTTGCCGAGCCCGAGCCCGAGCCCCAGCCCGAGCCCGAGCCCGCGGCCTAGCTTCGCGCGCCGGCTTTTCGCGGCCGGCGAGAGCCCGTGGCACTTGGTCGGAGGATCGACGGCGGCGTCCGGCCATCCGTCCAACCGCCCGTGCACGGGTAAAGATTGTCTATGGGCGGGCCGATGCAGCTGCTGAC
>JASLHP010000144.1 GCA_030149625.1 Solirubrobacteraceae bacterium | reverse complement strand
GGGCGCCCGGGCCGGCGCGCTCTGGGCCTGGCCGTCGCTCGCGGGCGCCGCGGCGGGTGCCGGTGCGGAGGCGCCGTCGCCGAGCGCGATGCGCGCGATCACCTGGCCGACGGTGACGGTGTCGCCCTCTCCTACGAGGATCTCGCTGACCGTGCCGCTGGCGGGCGCCGGCAGCTCGACGTCGACCTTGTCGGTCGAGATCTCGACGATCGTCTCGTCAAGCTTGATGAAGTCGCCGAGCTTGACACGCCATTCGAGGATCGTTCCCTCGGTGACCGACTCTCCCGCAGCAGGGGTTACGACGTCTATCGTCTGCACTGCCGCCGGACTGGTTGCCATCGATGTCTCACTTTAGCGCGGGCTGTGCGGGCGCACGCTGGCGCTGCTCGCGGATGAACTCGTAACTGCCGAAAAACGGTCCGATACCCCCCAATACGGCAACGGCGACCGCGAGCCTGAGCGAGACGACCCGCAGACGTGCGGCCGCGATGCACGCCAGCGACATGAAGATCCACAGCAGCCCATGGGTCATCCCGAGCACGAACGTCAGCGGTTCCGGCTTCCCCGCCGCGAACGCGCTCACCAGCAGCGCCATGTAAACGCAAGAGTGTGTGAGCGACGTCCACTTCAGACGTGTGAACGTCAGCGGCCCGGCCGCCGGGCGTAGGCGGGTGCTCACTCCGACAGCCACTTGGCCATACGCGGCAGCGCGTCGCCGGCCTCGGGTGGCCAGTCGGTGATCTCGCGCGGCCACCAGGCAAACTCGTCGTGCTCGTCGTCGGGCGCGACGGCCTGCTCGGCGCCGTCCGCGAGCCATGCCTGTCCGACGAACATGACCATACGGTGGGGCAGGCGCAGCAGTGCCTCGCCGCGGACACGCTCGGGGGTGACTGACCACTCCTCGTGCAGCTCGCGCACGAGTGTGTCCGCGGGGCTCTCGCCGAGATCGACCGCGCCGCCTGCGCCGAGCGCCCAGCGTCCGGCCCACGATGACACCCACGGTGCGCGTCGTCCGGCGAGCCAGCGCCCATCGGCTGAACGGGTGACGCACAGCGCCGCCATGCTCTGGGAGGCGTCGCCCTCGACCAGTCGCAGCGCCCAGCGCAACGGCTGCAGCTCGATCGCGATTCCCTGCTCGTCCTGACGATAGTCGACCAGGCGCGCCGCCACCCCGTCGTGACTCGGCGAGCCACGTTCCTGCAGCGCCCTGATCGCGGCGTCGGCCGCCCGCGCATGCTCGCGCGAGGGCTCGAATGCCTGCTCCTGCCAATGGGCCGTGATCTGCTCGAGTGGCCATGGTCCGCGAGCGAGGATCTCGGGCGTTTGGGTGGTGGGCTGCGGCTGCTCGGACACCGGTGCCCAAGGCTATTGAATCTCCCTGCAGCCCGGCGAGGCTATCGACGGATCGCGTGGGCATAGACTCGCCGTCGTGAGCCCGCGACGGCGCAAGCACTGGGGTTGGGGTTTCGAGGACCAGCAGCTCTCGCCCGCGCAGCTGCGTGACTCGGCGGCGGCGCTCGCGTCCCATCTTGGCTTCGCGCCCGGCGAGGTCGAGCAGCCGCTGGCGCTCGAGTCGCTGTCGCTGGCGGCGCCTCGCGTGAAGGCGCCGCCAGCGCTTGCGGCAATCTGCGCCGAGGACGCGCACGCGCGTGCCAGCCACGCGCTCGGCAAGTCCTACACGGACGTCGTCAACGGCTTTCGTGGACGCTTCGAGCACCCGCCCGACCTCGTCGCTTACCCGCGCGACGAGGACGACGTGGAGCGCGTGCTCGAGTGGTGCGCCGACGAGGGGCTCGCGGCGATTCCGTTTGGTGGCGGCACCTCCGTCGTCGGCGGTGTCACTCCGCGAGTGCACAGCCGTTACAACGGCGCGATCTCGATCGATCTCGGTGCGCTCGAGCGCGTGCTCGAGCTCGACGACGTGTCGCGCTCGGCGTGCATTCAGGCTGGCGTGCTCGGTCCACGGCTCGAGGCGCAGCTCGGCGAGCGCGGCTTCACGTTGCGCCACTTCCCGCAGTCGTTCGAGTACTCGACGCTCGGCGGCTGGATCGCGACGCGCGCCGGTGGGCACTTCGCGACGTTGTGGACGCACATCGAGGACTTCGTCGAGTCGCTGCGCGCGATCACGCCGGCGGGCGCGTGGGAGTCGCGGCGGCTGCCCGGCTCGGGCGCGGGCATCAGCCCCGATCGGATGCTCGCCGGGTCGGAGGGCGCGCTCGGCGTGATCACGCGAGCGTGGGTGCGTGTGCAGCCGCGTCCTTCCCACCGCGCCGCCGAGGGCGTGCGCTTCCCGAGCTTCCTCGCGGGCGCCGAGTGCGTGCGAGCGATCTCGCAGTCGGGGCTGCACCCCTCCAACTGCCGCTTGCTCGATCCCGGCGAGGCCGCGCTGACGATGGCGGGTGATGGCTCCGACGCGCTGCTCGTGCTCGGCTTCGAGTCAGCCGACCACCCCGTGCACGACGCGATGGCGCGCGCGCTCGCGCTGTGCGCGGAGCATGGCGGCAGCGTCCCCGATCGCCGCGGTCCTGGTCGCGATCCGCGCGTCGGTCCGGGTGACACGGACGCCGGTCGTGACAACGCGGTCGGCGCTTGGCGCGCCGCCTTCCTAGGGGCTCCGTACGTGCGCGATGCGCTCGTGGCGATGGGGGTGCTCGCGGAGACGTTCGAGACGGCGATCACGTGGGATCGCTTCGCGGCGTTCCACGAGGCCGTGACGAGCGCCACCACCGACGCGGTGCGTGAGCTCTGCGGTGAGCACGGACACGTCTTCTGCCGCTTCACGCACGTCTATCCGGACGGCCCCGCGCCGTACTTCACCGTCCTTGCCCGCGCGCGCCGCGGCGAGGAGGCCGAGCAGTGGGCCGCGATCAAGCAGGCCGCGTCCGAGGCGATCCTCGCCGCCGGCGGCACGATCACGCATCATCACGCCATCGGGCGCGATCATCGGCCCTGGTATGACCGCCAGCGCCCGGAGCCCTTCGCCGCGGCGCTGCGCGGTGCCAAGCTGGCGCTCGACCCCGCGGGCATAATGAACCCGGGCGTGTTGATCGATCCGAGCGCATGAGAATCGCCGTTCTCGGCCCCGGCGGAGTGGGCGGCCTGCTCGCCGGCGCGCTCGACCGCGCCGGCACCGAGGTCGTGGTCGTCGCGCGCGAGAGCACCGCCGAGGTGATCACGCGGGGCGGCGTGCGTGTGCAGAGCGCGATGCTCGGCGACTTCATCGCGCACCCGTCGGCGGTCGCGTCGCTGGAGGGTCCGATCGACGCGCTGATCGTCGCGACCAAGGCCGCCGGTCTCGCGCCCGCGCTCGAGCGCATCGCCGCGGAGCCCGCCGTCGTGCTGCCGCTGCTCAACGGGCTCGACCATCTCGAGCTGCTGCGTGAGCGCTTCCCAGCCGGATCGGTGCTCGCGGGCTCGATTCGCGTCGAGGCCAACCGCCCGGCGCCGGGCGTCGTCGTGCACACCAGCTCGTTCCTGCTCGTAAGCATGGCGAGCGCCGAGCCGGCGGCGCACACGGCGATGCGGACGCTCGCGGACACGCTGTCGGCGGCGGGAGTCCCGGCACGCGTGCAGGCTTCCGAAGCCGACGTCATGT
>JASLHP010000134.1 GCA_030149625.1 Solirubrobacteraceae bacterium | reverse complement strand
GAAGTAGCCGGCTCTCGGCAGGGTTGCCGGGCGCGTGCCGGCTGGCAGGATGAGACGACGGGCGCTCTTGCGGGTGTTCGCCGTCACCTCGCAGATCTGAGTGACCGTACCCAAACTGCCGAGCTTGCCCCTGCGGATCGGCCGCGCATCGGGGTCGGCCAAGGACACGAGCCTGTCGGTGATCTTCAGCGCACGAGCGCGACGGTCGATCCCGCTTCATGACCTGCGCCTTCGCCTCGCCAGTGCGGCGCGCGAGAGTCTTGGACAAGAGCTAGACCATCGGCGGAACAGCCCGCTCGAGCGCCTTCAACACCAGCTCGTCATGATCGCCCGGCTTGACCTTGCGCAGAACCTCGACGATCTTTCCCTGCGGATCGACGATGAACGTGGTGCGCTCATTGCCGAGATACTTGCGCCCGTACATGCTCTTCGTGACCCAAACTCCGTAGGTCTCTG
The DNA here is from genome assembly GCA_030149625.1 of Solirubrobacteraceae bacterium. The sequence continues at coordinate 3,660 of JASLHP010000134.1, read as the reverse complement.
CGACAGCGTGATCCTCGTCAGCGAGAAGCGCGAAGTTAAGGCTGTGCTTCTCATGAAATTTCTTGACCTTGCCGACCGGGTCGGGCGAGATCCCCAGCACCACCGCCCCCGCCCCCGCATAATCGGCGCGCCGGTCGCGCACGCCGCACGCCTGCGTCGTGCAGCCCGGCGTGTCGGCCTTGGGGTAGAAGTACACGACAACCGGCTGGCCGCGTAGAGCCGCGAGCTCGACGGGATTGCCGTCCTGGTCCGGAAGCGTGAAGTCGGGCGCCTGATCCTCTCGTTCGATCACGATCGGCATCCTAGCCACCCATCCCGACGCGGAGCGCTGGGCGCTCAGCGCAGCAGCCGCGACAGACGCCGGTCCTTGAGCACGCGTCCCTCCGTCTGGCACGCGGGGCAGTACGCGATCACGTAGTCCTCGAAGTGGACGGCCTCGAGCGTCGTGCCGCAGCGAGGGCACGGCTCGCCCTGGTGACGATGAATCTGCAGCGGCATCGGCAGCTTGTCGGGAATCGGCAGACTGACTGCCCGTTCGTAGTGCCCGAGCGCGCCGCCGAGCGTCTCGAGCACCGCGTCGCGCAGGCGATGCGCCTCGACTTCGTCGAGATCGGCGCCGCGCTTGTACGGCGAGAGCCGCGCCCGCCACAGGATCTCATCGACCCACGAGCGCCCGATGCCGGCGATCACGTGCTGGTCGCGCAACAGCGCGTGCAGCGGCCGCGGCGCGTCCAGCAGCTCTTTCATAGCCGCCGGCGCCGGCGGCGAGGGCCACGCCTCGACTCCGAGCATCGCCAGCGCGTCGTCCCGCTCGAGCTCGACCGCGGGCAGCAGCTTCACCCACGCGGCCTGCTTTGAGCCGAACTCGCGCAACCGCAGCTCGCGCCCGTCCTCGAACCCGACGAGCAGCCGTGAGCTGCGATCGCGCGGAGCGGCGGGGGTCTCATACAGCTGCAGGCGTCCCGCTGACATCAGATGGATCAGCAGCGCCAAACGGCCGGAGGGGCCCTCGGTCTCGACGATCAGGTGCTTGCCGCGCCTGCGCACCGCCGCGACGCTTGCACCCTCGAGCGCCGACAGCGGCGGCGCAAACGTCTTCAGCGCATTGATGCCGGGAGCTCGCGCGTAGCCGATGCGCGCGCCCGCCGACGCGCCGTCGAGCAGGCGCGCGGTGATCTCGACCTCGGGCAGCTCCGGCATCGCCTCATCGTAGGGCGCTGACGGAGCCGCTCGCATCGCGCGAGGCCGTCGCGCGCGCCGGCGCGCGCGGGCCGTGCTCGACTCAGGGAGCGCTGTAAGCGTGGATCGGCGGGCCTTCGTACTTGACGCCCTTCGGGCTCGTCCAGCGCACGCGCCAGGATTCCCCAGGTGTCGAGGACGTGAAGCTCCAGTAGCCGCGACCGTTGGTCCTCACGGTGCGCAGCGTGCGGTAGCGCCTGGACCGCTTCGCTCGCACCATCACCGTCACCTTGGTCGCCGCGCCAGCCGGACGCACCAAGCCCCATAGCGAGACGCCATGGCGCTCCTTGGTGACCGTCAGCGGAATCGGCCAGCCGTAGTACAGCGGCTTCGGCGTGCCGTTGACGGTCTCCAAGCCCGTCTGGAAGCTGGCTTCAGGTTCTGAGCCGCCGACCGGGTCGTCTTTGAGCAGGTACTGCGAGAACGCGACCACGCGCGGGTTGCCATAAGCGATGCGCTCGTCGATCGCGTCGTATTCGGCCTGCTTGGCGTCCGTTACGCCCAGGTACTTGTTGGGAAAGCTCTGCACGCCGAACTCAGTCAGGTAGATCGGCACGCCGCCCGGGATCGCGTGGGCATGCGCGGCCAGGTTGAGCGCGCCCGACAGGCGCGAGAGCGCCCCGATCATCACGTCATCGCGCTGCGACGGGACGTAGAAGGGTCCGGCGGGAAGCGTGTAGGCGTGGTGGGCATAGCCACTCATCTGCAGCTCGCTGCAGGAGCCAGCCTTCTTGTACTTGGCGTTCAGGCAGAGCGCTTCGCGCATGAACGCCAGCGGCGCCACGGGATGGTGCATCGCCCTCGCGCCTTCGCTGCGCTGGTTGACGGTGTCGTAGCCGGCCGGCGCGGTTTCGCCGAACAGCACGCGCGGGTGGGTCAGCCCGGCGGCCTGCAAGCCCGCGTAGCCGGCCTGGTAGAGGCCGCGGTAGATGCGTCCCGATGCCGGGGTGCCGTTGGCGTTCCACTGCGGCATCAGGAACACGGGCTCGTTCGGCTCGTTCCAGATCGCGTATGTCGAGACCTCCGAGCCGAACTCGCGCGCCACCGCCGTCATGAACGCTTGGAAGTCTTCGGTGCTCGGCCGGGTGACGTAGGGGGCCTGGCCGTTGGAGGTGGCCCACCGCGGCGCCGGCCCGGTGACGGTCAGCAGCACGGGCCAGCGGAGCTGCTTGACTTCGGCGAGCAGCGTCGCGTACGCGCTCCAGTCGTAGTCGCTGCCAGGATTTGCCGCTTCGAAGTCTGGTTTCGTCGCGCTGGTCGGCGCGGGCGCGACTTCGGACCACTTCAGCTCGACGCGCAGCGCTTTGACGCCGAGGTGCTCGAGCTGTTCGAGCGTGTGGTGGCGGGTGTTCGACTTCAGCAGCAGCGCCGACGCCTCGAAGTAGTCGAGCTGGCTTTGCGAGGCGAGCGCCTGGACGGCGCCCGCACTGCCCGCGAACAGCCCGCAGGCGATCAGCGAGAGGAGAAGGGTGCGGATTCTGGGCATGGTCGCTTGAGACACCTCGGCGCAGAGAAGGTTGCGGTCTATGTAGCGTTGGGGTCGATGAGCACCCCGATCGCACCGGACGACATCGTCCAGACCCCGGCGGACGGGGAGGCTAACAGCCGCCCCCCGCTGCTCGTGGTCGAGCCGTTGCGCGCGTTCCTCGACGAGCACGAGCTCGGTTCCGGAGACCTGCTCCCGTCGCCGATCGGCGAGGGCCATTCGAACGTCACGTACCTGATCCAGCGCGGCGACAGCGAGTTCGTGTTGCGCCGTCCGCCGCGCCCGCCGCTGCCGCCGAGCGCGCACGACGTACTGCGCGAGGCGCGTCTGCTGCGCGCGCTGCGCAACACCTCAGCGCGGGTTCCGGAGGTGCTCGCGGTGTGTGACGAGGAGGCGACGATCGGAGCGCCCTTCTACGTGATGGAGCGAGTCGAGGGCGAGGCGATCGTCGCGAGCCTGCCGCCCGCGCTCGACACGGTCTCCGAGCGGCGCGGCATCGGCGAGCAGCTGATCGACGCGCTCGTCGAGATCCACGCGGTGGACTGGCGCGCCGCGGGACTCGAGGACTTCGGCAAGCCCACGGGCTACCTCGAGCGCCAGCTGCGACGCTTCGGCGGGCTGTGGGAGCTCAACAAGACACGCGAGATCCCGGCGGTCGAGACCGTTGGCGGATGGCTCTCGGAGAACCTTCCAAGCTCGCCCCAGGCGACGATCGTCCACGGCGACTATCGACTCGGCAACACGATGTTCGCGCTCGACGCGCCCGCACGGCTGACCGCCGTGCTCGACTGGGAGATGGCCACGATCGGCGATCCGCTCGCCGACCTCGGCTACCTGAACATGATGTGGACGGAGGCGGGCGATCCCGAGAGCGGCCTGCGCGCCCACCTGGGGAACGTCACGCGCGAGGAGGGCTTCCCCACCCGCGCCGAGCT
>JASLHP010000126.1 GCA_030149625.1 Solirubrobacteraceae bacterium | reverse complement strand
AAGCGGCGGGCCTCTTTCCACCGGATTTCATACGTGCGCATGAGTTGCTGAACGTCTCGAATGCTTTCTAGGTACACCGCCGTGACGATCGGCGATCTCAGGTGTCGAGCGTACCGCTGCCCGAGGCGCCGTATGCCATCGCGAACGCGAGCCGCGCCGCCAGATCTGCTGGCTGAGAGCCGGCGCCGACGCGCGTCGCCGTCATCCGGCACGCGATCTACCTTGGCGCGATGAGCGGTGACACTCTCGAGCACAGCTGCGGCAAGGTCTTCGACGAGGTCGCGGACGAGTATGACCGTCACCGTCCGGCGTATCCAGACGTGCTGTTGGATCACGTCTGCGAGGCCGCGGCTCTCGGTGCTGGCGATCGAGTGCTCGAGATTGGCTGTGGCACCGGGCAGCTGACCCGCGGTCTGCTCGCTCGTGGCCTGTGCGTGTCCGCGATCGAGCCCGGCGATCGGCTGATAGCGCTCGCGCGGCGGAACCTCCGGGGCATGGGGGACGTGGAGCTCGTGCACGCCCGCTTTGAGGACGCGCCTGTCGCCCGCGAAGGCTTTCATGCTGTGTTCTCGGCCTCGGCGATGCACTGGATCGATCCCGATCTCGGCTGGCAGAAGGCTGCCGAGGCGCTCATGCCCGGCGGGACGCTCGCGCTCGTCCAGTACGTCGGGCTGAACGAGCCTGATAGCGCCGATGACCAGCTAGCGCTGCTGAGCGCGCTGAGGAGGATCGCGCCAGAGCTCGCCGAGAGCTGGCCAATCTACAGGGAGCTCGATGCGATCCTGGCGGGCGTGCACGCGCGCCGCGAGAACGTCTCAGACGCGTGGGCCTGGCTTGGCAGCTACGAAGTGGCGCGCGACTATGCGGCCCGTCTGTTCGACGATGCGCGGATCGCAACCGCGTCGAGGCAGATCGAGCACTCGGCTGACGAGGTCAATGCACTGCTCGGCACGCTGTCGTTCTGGTCGAAGCTGTCTCCGGAGCAACGCGAAGCCGTCCAGCGGGAGAACCGGGCGCTCTACGCTCGGCTCGGCCGGCCGATTCGCTCGAGCGTGCTCGCGTGTGCGCTCACGGCTCGTCGAGCCGCATAGCCGGAGCAGGGCTCACGGCCTCGGCTGGAGGCGAGCATGAAGGCGACGCGATCGAAGGCACCGTGACGAGCGCCGCAACGAACTCGCCGGTCGAGGGCATCGAAGTGTGCTCGGGGCGCTGGGCAGCTGCAGAAGATCGCGCGGGGTCGGCATCGACGCTCATCCTCGTGATCGCGCCGCGATAATTCACGCCATGGCCTTCGCTCCGCCAGCGCGCCACCTGCTGCGCGCGAAGGATCTCGCCGACGCGCGCTACTTCGAGCCGCTGGGCGTGACGGAGATGGCGCGCGCGGCGGGTCTCTCACGGGCGCACTTCAGCCGCGAGTTCCGCCGCGCGTTCGGCGAGTCGCCGCACGCGTACCTGCTCACGCGGCGCCTCGAGCGCGCGGCGGCGCTGCTGCGCGACACCGATCGCTCGGTGGCCGACATCTGCTTCTCGGTGGGACTGCGAAGCGTGGGCTCGTTCACGACGAGCTTCACGCGCACGTTCGGTCGTCCGCCGACGGCGTACCGTGCGGCGTATCCGCCGGCGGCGACGCGCGCGCTCGAGCCGGAGTGCGTGCTGCGCTTCTACGGGCGCCCGCAACACAGCACATTCCGAGAAGACAACGGCGCGGCGCGCGCCTAGCATCGCTCGCACACGAACGCGACCCGCTGCGCTTCATGCGTCGCCGGTCGCATCCCGCCACCGCGACCCAGGAGGATCCGATGCTCAAAATCGCCAACGCCCATCTGTGGGTGCACGACCAGGACGAAGCGCTCGCGTTCTACACCCAGAAGCTCGGCATGGAGGTGCGGATCGACGCGACGATGCCCGAGATGGGCGGCTTCCGCTGGCTCACCGTCGGGCCCGCCGGTCAGCCCGACGTCGCGATCGTGCTGATGGCGATCCCGGGCCCGCCGATCATGGACCCCGACACCGCCGAGCAGGTGCGTGGGCTGATGGCGAAGGGCTTCGCGGGCACCGTCTTTCTCACCACCGAGGACTGCCGCGCGGACTACGAGCAGCTCAAAGCGCGCGGCGTCGAGTTCACCGAAGCGCCCTCCGAGCGTCCCTACGGGATCGACTCCGGCTTCCGCGACCCCTCCGGCAACTCGATCCGGCTCACCCAGGTGCGGGAGCTGTCCGCGGTGTAGCCCGGACGCGGACGCGAATCGTCAGCGGCCGGCGGACATGGCGCCCGAGATCGACGCCCGCTGCTGACGAGTCACGCCGAAGCGCAACCAGGGGAAACCCGTTTACAGGAATTGTTGCAAAGCACACGAATCCCGATTCGACCGCCGAGATCATCAGCGATGTGTAAAGTGCCGCCGAACATCGGGAGGCGATCGAGAGATGGAACGCTCGCTCGCCACACAACACTCATGCACAGGAGGCGCCGTGGGGGACACAATCGAAGTCGAGCAAGGGCATAACGAGGCGGAGCGGATGCGAGAGCACCACGACCAGCCGCGCGTGAGGCTCTCCGGCGAGCGCAAGCCGCAGACCTCCCACAAGCCCGGATTCTCGACGGCCCCCACTGTCCTCACGCCCGAGCAGCTGCGCCAGCTGCGCCAGATACAGGCCGCCGCAGACAGTAACCCGCAGGCCTACATGGAGGCTTGTAGGCGCCGGGCGCGCTGAATGCCCGGCACACGCACCAGCCTCCAGTTCGAGGAGATCGTCGAACCGAAGGGGAATGAGCGCCTCGCCGGCTTCGTGACGGGGTCAGCCGATCGCTGGGATCTGACGGTCGGCGCCCTCGTCGCCACGCTCTACGTGGACGGCAAGGTCGACGAACGAGGCCGGCCCGTGCCGGATCTCTTTGTGTTTGGCATGCTCGAACAAGACGAGCTGCTCGGAATCTGTGCCTGGATACCCAAAGACATTCGCGAAGACGAGGACGGCAGGTCGTGCGAGGAGGCCAAGGACGGGCCGCCTCCCTACATCCATCTACTGTGCATCGACGAGCGCCATCGCGGGGAAGAACTTGGCGACAACCTGCTCCAGGCGACGCTCGAGGTGATCTCGCAGCAGTGGACGGGTCCGAAGATGCCGATGGTCTGGGGACTCGTCGACCGCGAGAACTATGACTGCCAAGACCTCGTCGAGCGGTATGGCTTCCAGCCGATCGCGCAGGAGGAGGGGCCCGACGACTACTGGGTGCGACCCGCGGACCTGGACCTGGACCTCGACCTCGTCTGATCGATGTCCGGATGACCGCTATTCGTGCACGGCGATCGCTTGCGCGGAGTCGTAGCGCCGGCCGGGCCTTCCACGCTCATCTAGCCTCGGGAGGTAGTCGGGGTCGTCCGGGTCGCCGGGATAGTCGGGGTCGTCGAGCTCCCTCGGGACAGGCCGCAGACGGAGCACATCTTTGACCGGGTCGCGTACCAGCGCCGCCAGGCACAGGAGCCACAGCGCGAAACCCACCCACGCGGCACCAGGCGCGACCAGCATCGAGCGGTAGGACACCACGCTGCCCGCGCGCAGCAGCAGCGGCGGCGCCGCGAGCGCCGCCCCGGCGAGCGCCAGCCACGGATCCCCGAGCATCCGCTCCTCCCTGACGATGACGCCGCGGCGCGCCATTATCCACACGGTCGTGCCCACGATCACGATCGCCATCGGTATCAGCATCGCGTTCAGGAAGGTCAGCGCCACCGCGATCAACGGTGCCGTGGCGGCTCCCCGTTTGATCGTCATCGTTTCCCACGCGATCGAGATGCCAGCGAAAGTCGTCCCCCAGATCCACACGCCGCCCGCCACGAACACCACGATGTCCACGAGCGTTTCGCCAGCACGGCGTTCGCCGAAGCGGATGCGGCGCCGCAGCCCGCCAATCGTGGCGTGCAGCGCGCTCGCGCCGACCACCAACAGTGCGCTCGCCGCGATCACGGCCGCTTCGTGAGATCGCAGGTATCCGGCTATCTGCGATGAGCCAAGCCGGTAAGGCAAGGCGTCCAGGAAGCCCGCACACAGCAGCGACAGCGCCGACACGAAGGCAGAGATCGACGCGATGTTCTGTACGCGGTGTTCGCGCGGGACCGCGCGGGGCCGCGACGCGGCCAAGCCCCAGCTCCAGCCCAGGCCTATCGCGGTCATCCAGCTGAGGATCGTCAGCCCTGCCCAGATTGGACACGCGACCGACAGGTCCGGGCGCGCGACGGCCAGTTCCGGGTGCGTGGAGGGCAGGCCCGTGTGCTTTGACGACGACGAGCAGAGCACCAGCACCAGCGCCCCGAAGAGCGGCAGCACGCCAGCAGCGATCGCCATCAGCCGCACGCCGATGATTCCTTCGCGCTCGAGCGGGTCTTCCGCGCGCACCAGCAGGTAGCCGAGCACAAGCGGCACCGCCGCCAGCAGCACGACGAGCCCGGACAGCGATTCCGCCGCGGCCTGCAACTCGGCGAACGTCACGCTCATCACCAGCGCCAGCACGATCGCCATCACCAGGCAATAGGAGATGAAGCCTTCGCGGGAGGCCGCAAGCTCGAGCTGCAGGAAGATCCTGTGCGAGCGCCGTGCGCGCGGCGGGTGGTAGACGTGGATCCGACGGTCGACGATTTCAGAGTTCCCGCGGACCCGCTTTTCCAACGCCAAAGACAGCGCGGGGTCGTCGCGGGTCGAGGAGCTGTGAGGGAGGGCCGGCGGACGTCCGCCCAGCATCCGAGGCGCGCGGCGGCGCCAGTCGCCGACCCCACCGCGCAGCGTCTCGGACAAGGACCGGGTCGCACCGGGCACCCCGGACGAGAGCTCGAGCTCTGCCGCCGCGTCATCGCCGGCACGCTCGGCGA
>JASLHP010000097.1 GCA_030149625.1 Solirubrobacteraceae bacterium | reverse complement strand
GCAGACTCGAGGACGGCGCGACCGCGTTTCTGCCAGTCCGCTCCGCACGCGAGCTCAGCGACGCGGACTCCGTCGAGGAGCGCATCAGCGAGCTCATCACGTCCCTGGACCCGGGTTTCCGCGCGCAGGAGCTGAGCTTCGCGGTATCGACGATCGCCCGCAACATCGATCTGACGGCCGCGGCCGAGCGACGCAGCTGGCGCCAGCGACTGCTCGGGCGCCAGCCCGAGGGGCTAGCAGGAACGCTGTCGGCCGCACAGCAGCGCGCCGGCGCACACGTCGATCGCAACTCGGTATGGCTGCACAACAGCGTGCGCGGCGCCGTGGGGCTCGGGCTCGCGGTGTTCGTCGCGAACCAGACCGGCGTCCAGCACTCGTTCTGGGTGGTGCTCGGCACGCTCTCGGTGCTGCGCTCGAACGCCCTGAACACGGGACAGACCGCGCTGCGCGGCCTGTCGGGCACGGTCGCGGGGTTCGTCATCGGCGCGGCGCTGCTCGCGGCGATCGGAACGAACACGACCCTGCTGTGGCTCCTGCTTCCGCTTGCGATCCTCCTCGCCGGGGTCGCGCCCGCGGCGATCTCCTTCGCCGCCGGCCAGGCCGCGTTCACGCTGACGCTCGTGTTCCTGTTCAACATCATCCAGCCCACGGGCTGGCGCGTCGGACTGCTGCGGGTCGAGGACATCGCCCTCGGATGCGCGGTGAGCCTCGCGGTCGGGCTGCTGTTCTGGCCGCGTGGCGCCGGCGCGGCGCTGCGGCGGGCACTCGCCGACGCTTACCTCGAAAGCGCGGGCTACCTCGCGAGCGCCGTGAAATACGGAACGTTGCGCTGCGACCAGAGGGCCAGCTCGCAGGACGCGCCGATCGAGGACGCCAACCGCGCGGCCGCTGCCGCGCGGCGGCTCGACGACACGTATCGCGGCTACCTGATCGAGGGCGGCGCCAAGCCATTGGCGCTCGCCGAGATCACCACCCTGGTCACCGGCGTCGGCGGGTTGCGCCTCGCGGCCGACGCGGTGCTCGAGCTGTGGCGGCGCGAGGACGGCTCGGCGGCCGGCGACCGCGAGGCAGCGCGGCACGAGCTGCTGCGGGCGAGCGAGGCCGTGAGGCGGTGGTACGACGAGCTCGCCGCGGGCCTTCTCGACGGGCAGCCGCCGCCGCGGCCCCTGCGCCACGACACAGCCGCCGACGCGCGCCTGCTAGACGCGGTCCGCCACGACCTGCGTGCCGAGGACGGCAAGGCGAGCGCGACCGCCGTACGCATGATCTGGACCGGCGACCACCTCGACGCGGCTCGCCGGCTGCAGAAGGTGATCGTCGGCTCCGTCGGCGTAGAGCTTTACGAGAGCCGACGAATCGGCAACGTGCTCAGTGACGCCCGTCGGTGACGAACCCGGAGAGCGATCTACCGTGTCCGGCGGCCTCGCGAGCGCGGCTTAGCGCTCGCGCTGACGTACGCTCGCCGCGAACAGCGCGTCCACCGAGACCTCGATGCGACGCTCGGGAGCCGTAGCGATCGTGGTGCCGGCCGGCGCGTCGGGCTTGTGCGTGACGCTGAACAGCTCCTGCACCGCATCGCTCAAGAAGCGCGACGCCTGACCGTAGCCGTGCGCATCGTCGCCGCCGCGTGGACGGTGGTAGTAGCGGAACGGTACGTAGACGTGCAGGCGGCGGCGCGCTCGCGTCAGCGCCACGTAGAACAGGCGCCGCTCCTCGGCGACGCTCTCCTCGGTCGCGGCGCTCATGTCGGCGGGGAAGTTGCCGTCGTAGGCGCCGATCAGATGGACGGCGTCCCATTCCAGGCCCTTGGCCGAGTGCACCGTGCTGAGGATCAGGAAGTCCTCGTCGAGGCGCGGAGGCACGGCGAAGTCCGCGCTCGACGCGGGCGGGTCGAGCACCAGCTCTGAGACGAAGTGGCGGATGTCCTCGGCGCCGCGCGCGAGCGCCACGAGCCGATCGAGATCGGAGACGCGTATGACCCCGTCGGCGTAGCGCAGCCTGATCAGCGGCGCGATCGCCGCGCACAGCCGCTCGACCTGAGCCCCGGTGCTCGCGCTAGAGCCCGCACCCGCACTCACAGACGCACCGGCACCCGCACCGGCACCCGCACCCGCACCGGCACCCGCACCCGCACCCGCACCCGCACCGGCACCCGCACCGGCACCCGCACCGGCACCGGCACCGGCACCGGCACCGGCACCGGCGAGAGCATCGATCAGCGCGCTGGCGTGCGCGAGAGACTCGGCGGGCACGTGCGCCTGAGCTCGTGCCCAGCGACTGAGCTCGGGCGCGGCGTCGTCGGCGGGGCGCAGCGCGTCGAGCACGCGCCGCGCGCGAATCGGGCCGACGCCGTCGAGCAGCTGCAGCAGGCGAAACCAGCTGACCTCGTCGGCGGGATTGTCCGCGAGCCGCAGCAGCGTGATGAAGTCCTTGACGTGGGCCGCCTCCAGATAACGCAGGCCCCCGTACTTGACGAACGGGATGCCGCGACGCGTCAGCTCTAGCTCCAACAGGGCGGAGTCGTGTGCGGTGCGAAACAGCACCGCCTGCGCGCGCAGGTCCATGCCCTGCTCGCGCGCCGCCAACACGCGCTCGCACACCTCCCCCGCCTGCTCGGCTTCGTCGCGTGGGAACGCCAGCTCCGGCGTCTGCCCGCCCTCGCGCTCGGTCCACAGCCGCTTGGGGAACCCGAGTCGGTCCTGCGCGGAAACGGCGTTCGCGACCGCGAGGATCGGCGCGGTCGAGCGGTAGTTGCGCTCGATCTTGACCGTGTGGGTGCCGGGGAACTGCTCCGGGAAGTCGAGGATGTGGCGGGCGCTGGCGGCGCGAAAGCCATATATCGCCTGGAAGTCGTCGCCGACGACGGTCAGCCCGGGACGCCCGGCGCGGAGGCCGTGGACGATCTGCACCTGCAGCCCGTTGACGTCCTGGTACTCGTCCACGAGCACGTGCTCGAACGCGTCGGCGATCCGCGGCCCGAGCACTTCGTCGCTCGCGAGCGCGCGCCAGTAGAGCAGCAGATCGTCGAGGTCGATCACGCCGAGCGCGCGCTTGCGCGCGCCGTAGGCGCGGAAGATCTCCGCGAGCGCCTCGCGATGCTCGGCGCACCACGGGAAGGACTCGGCCAGCACCTCCTGCAGCGGCGTCTGCGCGTTGACCGCGCGCGAGTAGATGTCGAGCATCGTCTGCGCGCGCGGAAAGCGCCGCGCGCTGCGCGCATGGCCCCGCTCCTCGCGCACATAATCGAGCAGGTCGGCGGCGTCGCCCGCGTCGAGCACGCCGAAGCCCGGCTCGAGCCCGAGCGAGGAGGCGTGCAGGCGCACCATGCGGTGGGCGATCGAATGGAACGTGCCGCCCATGACGGCACCCGCGCGCGGCGCGACTCGCTCGGCCAGCGCACGCGCGCGCTCGACCATCTCGCGCGCGGCGCGGCGTGTGAACGTCAGCAGCAGGATGCGCTCGGCCGGCACGCCTTCGGCCAGCAGCCAGGCCACGCGCGCACACAGGGTGGTCGTCTTGCCCGTGCCCGCGCCGGCGAGGATCAGCAGCGGCCCGCCCGCATATGTCGCGGCCTCGCGCTGCTCGGCGTTGAGCCCGTCGAGCCAGGGCGTCGCGTCTGCGTCATCGAACATCTGTTCGTCACGCTAGGCGCCGCGCCGGACGGCGTGCAAGCCGGTTTGCGCGGCGGTCCCCGCCGCGTCCTCGAC
>JASLHP010000061.1 GCA_030149625.1 Solirubrobacteraceae bacterium | reverse complement strand
CTCGAGGAGATCGCGCGCCTGCAGCGTCAGGGCCACCGTGTCGGCATGGTCGGAGACGGGGTGAACGACGCCGCCGCGCTCACGCGCGCGGATCTCGGGATCGCGATGGGAACGGGCGTCAGCGCAGCGATCGAGGCGGCCGACATCAGCGTTCTGTCGGGCGATCTGCGTGGCGTCGCGCGGGCGCTGCGTCTCGCGCGTGAGACGTACACGATCGTGCTGCAGAACCTCGGCTGGGCCTTTGGCTACAACCTGATCGCGCTGCCGCTGGCGATGACCGGCCTGCTCAGCCCGGCGCTCGCTGCCGTGACCATGGGTGTCTCGAGTATCACCGTCGTCACCAACAGCCTGCGGCTGCGCCGCTTCGGCCGCCCTGGACGTGCGACTCCCGTGCGCGGTCGCGGTCAACGTCTGGCGAGCATCGCGACGGCCGCGCTGCTACCGGCCGTACTGCTCGGCGGGCTCGTACTGGCGGACCCGAACTCCTTCGCCGTGCCGCGGACGGCCTCGGTCACGCTCGCCGAGCCTGATGGGCAGACGCTGCAGGTCTACGCCGAACCACTGCGTCCGGGCAACGTCAACCTGCACCTGTACCTGGAGGGCACGACGAGCGCGCGTATCGGCTTCCGCTCGCTTGCGATGGCCGCGACCTCACAGGCGGGCGCGAAAGCCCGCGTCAAGTTCTACGACGCCGGCATCGGCCACGAGATCGCCGAAGTCAGCCTCACACGTGGGATCTGGGAGTTCCATGTCACCGGCGCCGATGCCGCCGGGCGCCCCCTGCGCGGCTCCTTTGCGGTACCGATCAACTGATGAGGCCGACGAGCGCCGGCGAGCTCAGGAGGCGAGGCTGTAGCCGGCCGCTTCGACGGCCGCGCGCACGGCGTCGCCGTCGAGGCCCTCGCCGCTGACGACGAGCGCGCCGCTGGCGAGATCGACGTCGACGCTGCTGACACCGGGCACTGCGCCGACCTCCATGCCGACCGCCGCCACGCAATGCTCGCAGGTCATGCCCAAGACCGTATAGGACCGCCGCGGGACGCTCATCGGCCTCGATTTTAGAGAGTGCTCGGGGGCGCGGTGCGACTCGCCAATGTGGTTAGGGTTGCCTAACTCTTGGACGAGTGCGCGGCTTCGGGTCCGAATGCGTGAGAATCAACGTATGCACGTGACCGCTAAGGCCGATTACGCAGTGCGGGCTGTCGTCGAGCTCGCCGACAGCGCCCAAGCCTCGCCGCGCAAGGTCGACGAAGTAGCGCAGGCCCAGGGCATACCGGTGTCGTTCCTCGAGAACATCCTCACGCAGCTGCGCTCGTCAGGCATCGTGCGCAGCCAGCGCGGCCCGGAGGGCGGCTACTGGCTTGCGCATCCGGCCGAGGAGGTCAACCTCGCCGACATCATCCGTGCGGTCGAGGGACCGCTCGTGGGCGTCCGTGGACAGCGCCCCGAGGAGGTCGAGTACGCGGGTTCGGCCGAGAGCCTGCAACAGGTGTGGGTCGCGCTGCGCACCAACCTGCGCAAAGTGCTCGAGAACGTGACCGTCGCGGACGTGGCGGCCGGCCGGCTCCCGAAGGAGGTGCTCGCGCTGACGCGCGAGGAGGAGGCTTGGCAGACACGCTAGTCGCCGCCCTCGCGCGCCGATCGAGCTGAGCCTCGCGCGCGCAGGGCGCCCGCCGCCGAGTCCGTTGCGCTCGCTTGGCGCGTGGGCTACCCTGTCAACGGCCCGCGCAGACGTTTGTCAAGCGTGTTTTCACCGATCTGTCCTCCCCCAGTGGACACGTCCGTCAGTCGTCAACGCTCCACCACGTCCCTCACCAAAGGAGATCCCGTCCGATGTCAGCCTCGCCCACAGCTGTTTCGTCCGACTCGAGCGCCGCGGCCACCGATGCCGCCGAGGCGGCCGCCGAGGCGGCCGTCGAGGCGATCGCCGGAGCGCAGGAGACGACGTTCTCGCTGGCGTTGACGCAGGATCAGAAGGACATCCGCGACTGGGTGCACGGCTTTGCCGCGGACGTGGTCCGTCCTGCCGCTCACGAGTGGGACGAGAAGGAGAAGACGCCGTGGCCGATCATCCAAGAGGCGGCGAAGATCGGGCTTTACGGGTTCGAAGGTCTCGCGCAGTTCTTCGCCGATCCGACCGGCCTGACGCTGCCGATCGTCAACGAGGAGCTGTTCTGGGGGGATGCGGGAATCGGCATGTCGATCATGGGCACGGCGCTCGCGGTCGCGGCGATCTTTGGCCAGGGCTCGGGCGAGCAGATCGGCGAATGGATCCCGCGCTGCTTCGGCACCCCGGATGACATCAAGGTCGCCGCGTTCTGCGCGTCCGAGCCGAACGCCGGCTCGGACGTCTCCGGCGTGCGCACGACCGCCAAGTTCGACGAGGCGGCGGGGGAGTGGGTGCTGAACGGACAGAAGGCATGGGCGACGAACGGCGGCATCGCGGACGTGCACGTCGTGATCGCCTCCGTCGACCGAGAGCTCGGCTCCAAAGGCCACGCCGCCTTCGTCGTGCCGATGAGCGAAGCCAAGGGCATCTCACAGGGCACTAAGGTCTCCAAGCACGGGCTGCGCGCGTCGCACACCGCCGACGTGTTTCTCGACGACTGCCGCGTGCCCGCGGGCCATGTACTGGGTGGCAAGGAGAAGCTCGACGAACGTCTGGCGCGCGTGCGCGAAGGCAAGCGCGGCAACTCGCAGGCGGCGATGCAGACGTTCGAGTCCTCGCGTCCGACCGTCGGCTCGCAGGCGCTGGGTATCGCCCGAGCGGCTTACGAGTATGCGCTCGAGTACGCCAAGGAGCGCGAGCAGTTCGGACGCAAGATCATCGAGAACCAGGCCGTCGCGTTCACGCTCGCCCGCATGAAGCTCGAGATCGACGCGTCGCGGCTGCTCGTGTGGCGCGCATCGTGGATGGGTCGCAACCAGGTTCCGTTCGAGAGCGCCGAGGGCTCGATGAGCAAGCTCAAGGCCGGCGAGGTTGCCGTGTGGGTGACCGAGCGCGCGATCCAGATCCTTGGTGGCAACGGTTACACGCGCGAGTTCCCGGTCGAGCGCTGGCACCGTGACGCGAAGATCTACGACATCTTCGAGGGCACCGCCGAGATCCAGCAGCTCGTGATCGCGCGCGCGATCTCGGGGATGCACATCAAGTAGGGCTGCAGAGCCAAATCTGGAGAATTCGCGTCGACGAGGAGCACTCCACTGGGGTGCTCCGCGAAGTCGCGACCGCGCCTCGCGCCAGTTCTCGCGCCAGTCGCGTAGTCCTTTCGTCGTGTCCGGCTTTGCAGGCCGCCGGAAACGCTGCTCTCCGCTTACCTACACGATTTTCAGGGATCTCGAGTGTTCTCAGGTGCCCTCAGAAGACGCCCGATCCGGGAGAGTTTTGGGAGAGTGATCTAGTGGCCGAACGACGGTCTGCGGCGAGGGCTTCATGTGGCTAGCACGAATGCTGCCTTCCAGCGGTTCCGCAGTTGCGGATTCGTCAGCAGAGATGAACGCGTGTCGGTACGCTGTGGTCATGCGGGTGCTGTTGCTGACTGTCCTGGCCATCGCGCTCTTTCCTACTTCTGTGGGTGCGCAGTCATCGCTCGTCCAGGAGCGGGCAAAGTTGGTGCCATCCGACCCGACCGGATTCGCAGGCTTCGGATATAGCGTCGCATTGTCATCCGATGGGCGCACCGCGTTGGTAGGCGGGCCCATCGACGGCACGAACTACGGGGC
>JASLHP010000017.1 GCA_030149625.1 Solirubrobacteraceae bacterium | reverse complement strand
CGCCTGGGAGCAGGCGATCGTCGCGGCCGGCGGCGAGGCGAGCGCGGCGATCTTCGCCCAGCCCAACTTCTACGGCGCCGTCGAGGACGCCGCGGCGCTCAGCGCCGCCGCGCACGAGCGGGGCGGAGCACAGACAGTTGTCGTCTGCCAGGTCGACCCGATCACGCTCGGGATCGTCAAGGCGCCGGGGGAATGCGGCGTCGACGTCGCGGTCGGCGAGGGCCAGGCGCTGGGCAACCGCCTCGACTTCGGCGGCCCCTCCTTCGGCCTGTTCGCGGCTCGCGAGCAGTACCTGCGGCGCATGCCGGGGCGCATCGCCGGCGAAACCGTCGACGCCGACGGCCGGCGTGGCTTCGTGCTGACGCTGCAGACGCGCGAGCAGCACATCCGCCGCGAGAAAGCCACGTCGAACATCTGCACCTCGCAGGCGCTCAACGCGCTCGCCGGCGTCGTATACCTCAGCTGGCTCGGCCGCCGCGGCATCGTCGAGCTCGGCGAGCTGCTGCTCGCTCGCACGCACTACGCGCGCGAGCGGCTCGCGGCGCTCGACGGCGTCGAGAAGCTCCACGAGCAGCCCGTGATCCGCGAGTTCGCGCTGCGGCTGGACGCCGACGTCGCCGCGGTCAGGCGCCGCTGCGCGCAGCACGGCGTCAACGCGGGCGCCGATCTGCACGCGCTCACGGGGCGCGAGGACGACCGCGGCGGGCTGCTCGTCGCGGTCACCGAGCGGCGCACGCGCGCCGACATCGACCGGCTCGCGGACGTGCTCGGCGCGGCGATCGCAGCCGAGCGCGAGGCGACGGTGGCAGCATGAGCGCGACCGGCGCGACGCCTCCGCAGCGAGACGCCGCGAGGACGATCTTCCAGAAGGGCGCGCCCGGGCGCCGCGCGTTCGTGTGCCCGCAGCTGGACGTGCCGCGCGCCGACGCCTCAGAGCTCCTGCCCGAGCGCTTTCGCCGGCGCGAGCCGCCGCGCCTGCCGGAGGTCTCAGAGCCCGAGATCGTGCGCCACTACGTCGGCATCTCCAAGCGCAACTTCGACCTCGACTCGGGCTTCTACCCGCTCGGCTCGTGCACGATGAAGCACAACCCGCGTCTGCACGAGCGCGCCGCCGCGCTCCCCGGCCACGCGCGCCTGCATCCGCTGCAGGACCCCGCGCGCGCGCAGGGCGCGCTGGAGCTGATGTGGCGCCTGCAGGGCGCGCTGTCGGAGCTGTCGGGTCTCCCGCACGTCTCGCTGCAGCCCTCCGCGGGCTCGCACGGCGAGCTCGCCGGCGTGCTCCTGACGCGCGCCTACCACGAGGATCGCGGAGAGCTGCGCCACAAGGTGCTCACGCCCGACACCGCGCACGGGACCAATCCCGCGACCGTCACGATGGCAGGCTTCGAGGTCGTCAAGGTCGCGACCAACGCCAATGGCGGCGTCGATGTCGAGGACCTGCGCGCGAAGGCCGATGCCGACGTCGCCTGCCTGATGCTCACCAACCCGAACACGCTCGGCCTGTTCGAGGAGAACATCGCCGAGATCGCCGAGATCGTGCACGGCGTGGGGGCGACGCTGTACTACGACGGCGCCAACCTCAACGCCGTCATGGGCCTCTCGCGCCCCGGCGACATGGGCTTCGACATCGTGCACTTCAACCTGCACAAGTCGTTCACGCAGCCGCACGGCGGCGGCGGGCCGGGCTCGGGGCCGATCGCCGTCTCGGACCGAGTGGCGCCGTATCTGCCCGTGCCGGTCGTCGTGCGCGACGGGGACGGGAGCTACGACCTCGACTACGAGCGGCCGAAGTCGATCGGGCGCCTGCGCGGCTTTCACGGCAACTACGGCTGCTTCGTGCGCTCCTACGCATACATCTGCTCGCTCGGCGGCGACGGCCTCAAGGATGCCTCCGAAGCGGCTGTGCTGAACGCGAACTACCTGCTGGCGCGCCTGCGCGAGCGTGGCGTAGCCGAGTACCTGCCGCTCGCGTACGGCGAGCTCTGCATGCACGAGTTCGTGCTCTGCGGCGGCCCGATGAAGCGCGAGCTCGGGCTCAAGACGCTCGATCTCGCCAAGCGCCTGCTCGACTTCGGCTTTCACCCGCCAACCGTGTACTTCCCGCTGCTCGTCGAGGAGGCGCTGATGGTCGAGCCGACCGAGACCGAGACCAAGGAGACGCTCGACGCGTTCGCCGACGCGATCGCGTCGATCCTGACGGAGGCCGCGGAGGATCCGGAGATCGCGCGCGGCGCCCCGTACAGCACGCCGGTGCGGCGCCTCGACGAGGTCGCAGCCGCCAAGACCCCCGTGATCAGACAGGAGATCTACTGATGGCGCGCCAGCACCGCAAACTCGGCGCCACCGGCGTCAGCGTCAGCCCGCTGTGCCTCGGCGCGATGATGTTCGGCGCGTGGGGCAACACCGACCACGACGACTGCGCGCGCATCATCCACCGCGCGCTCGACGCGGGCATCAACTTCATCGACACCGCCGACGTGTATTCCAGGGGCGAGTCCGAGGAGATCGTCGGCAAGGCGCTCGCCGGCGCACGCCGCGACGCCGTGGTGCTCGCCACGAAGCTCCACGGCAAGATGCACGACGAGGATCCCAACCAGTTCGGCAACTCCCGCCGTTGGATCGTCAAAGAGGTCGAGAACAGCCTGCGCCGGCTGAAAACCGATTGGATCGATATCTACCAGATCCACCGCCCCGAGCCGGACACCGACATCGACGAGACGCTCGGCGCGCTTTCGGATCTCGTGCACGCGGGCAAGGTCCGCTGCATCGGCAGCTCCACGTTCCCGGCGCACCAGATCGTCGAGGCGCAGTGGGCCGCCGAGCGGCGCGGCCGCGAGCGCTTCGTGTGCGAGCAGCCGCCCTACTCGATGCTGATCCGCCGCGTCGAGGCCGACGTGCTGCCCGTGTGCGAGCAATACGGGATCGGTGTGATCCCGTGGAGCCCGCTCGCCGGCGGCTGGCTGTCGGGTCGCTACCGCAAGGGCGGCGACTCGCCCGGCGACAGTCGCCGCGCGCAGATGATCCCGTCGCGCTACGACATGTCGATTCCCGGCAACCAGGCGAAGCTCGCGGCAGCTCAGGCGCTCGGCGAGCTCGCGGAGGAGGTCGGGATGTCGCTGATCGAGATGGCGCTCGCGTTCGTCACGAGCCACCCGGCGGTGAGCGCCGCGATCATCGGGCCGCGCACGATCGAGCAACTGGAGAGCCAACTGCCCGCGCTCGAGGCGAAGCTGAGCGATGACGTGCTCGACCGCATCGATCAGCTCGTGCCGCCGGGGACCAACGTCAACCAGGCCGATACCGGTTGGGACGCGCCGTCGCTCACCGACAGCTCGCTGCGCCGCCGCGAGCACGCCAAGTGACGCCCTCGCCGGGAGCCAGCCGAGCGACCCCAGCGACGGGCACGGCGGCCGTGCCCACGCGGATCTTCTCCGGCATCCAGCCGACCGGGCGCAAGCACCTCGGCAACTACATCGGCGCGATCGCGCAGTACGTCTCCTCGCAGGAGCGCGGCGAGGGCATCTTCTGCATCGTCGACCTACACGCCCTGACCGTGGCCTACGACCCGGCCGAACTGCGCGAGCGCCTCTACGACACGACCGCGATCCTGCTGGCCGCGGGGCTCGATCCGGATCGCTGCGTCCTCTTTCGCCAGAGCGACGTCCGCGAGCACACCGAGCTGACGTGGCTGCTGTCGAGCGTCACCGAACTCGGCCGGCTCGAGCGTATGCATCAGTTCCGCGACAAGTCCGAGGCGCAGCGGCAGATGGTGCGTGCCGGGCTGCTGTTCTATCCCGTGCTGATGGCGGCGGACGTGCTCGCCTATCGTGCCCACGAGGTGCCCGTCGGCGAGGATCAGCGCGAGCACGTCGAGCTGATGCGCGACGTCGCCGGCAACTTCAATCGGCGCTTCGCCGCGGGCCTCGATCCGCGCCGCTGCATCCTCTTCCGCCAGAGCGACGTGCGCGAGCACACCGAGCTGACGTGGCTGCTGTCGAGCGTCACCGAACTCGGGCGGCTCGAA
>JASLHP010000406.1 GCA_030149625.1 Solirubrobacteraceae bacterium | reverse complement strand
CCTCCTCGGGCCCGAGTAGGGCGACACCCATCAGCAGGGTCGCGCGCGACCCGTCGGGCGGCAGCAGCTTCTCAGCGTCCCGCGCGAGCGCACCGTCGAACGGCGACGGGGCTCCCAGCGCACGCAGCACGCCGAGCGCATCGAGCTCGGCAAACGCCGCCCGGCCGGTGTCTTCCCTGGCCGCCAGCCACAGCTCCGTGCCGATACGCGAGCCCGAGACCGTGTCGAGCGCGCCGCCCGCGATCGCCTGCGCGGCCAGCTCGCGCGTGCGCGGCTCGATCTCGAAACCGAGCCGCGCCGCGTAGCGCGCGAGGCGCAGCACACGTGTCGGGTCGTCGATGAAGCTCGCGTCGTGCAGCACGCGCAGCCGGCCCGCGCGCAGGTCGTCGAGGGCGCCCTCCACCGATACGAGCCCCTCGTTCTCGGCGCCGTGGAGCGGCAGCGCGATCGCGTTGATGGTGAAGTCGCGCCGGCGCAGGTCCTCCTCGAAGCTGCCGGGGCGGACCTCCGGCAGAGCGCCCGGTGCCGGGTAGGACTCCGCGCGCCGCTGCGCGATGTCGATGCGCCCGTAGCGCCAGGCCACCGAAGCCGTTCCGAAGCGGTCGTGCAACACCGGCCGGACCGGCTCGCCGTAGGCGCGCTCGCTGGGCGACACGGCGGCCGCCAGCTCGTGCGCGAGCCCCGCGGCGTCCTTCTCGACCGTCACATCGAGCTCGCGCGGCCAGTGCCCGAGCAGGATGTCGCGCACGGCGCCGCCGACCAGCGCGACGTCCTCTCGCCTGCGCGCCTGCGCCAGCAGCTCCGGCCCGCCCGGCAGGCCACCGAGGCGGTGCAGCACGCGGTCGGGGCTCTGCAGCGGGTGCACGGCGCTCACGCCGCCTCGCGCACCGGGATCCCCGCGGCGGCCAGGTGCGCCTTGGCCTGCGCGATCGTGAACGTGCCGTAGTGGAAGATCGAGGCGCAGAGCACCGCGTCCGCGCCCGCCTGCAGGGCGTCGACGAGGTGGTCGAGCGTGCCTGCGCCGCCCGAGGCGATCACGGGCACGCCGACGGCCTCGCTGACCGCCGCCGTCAGCTCGAGGTCATAGCCGTCGCTGGTGCCGTCGCGATCCATGCTCGTGAGCAGGATCTCCCCTGCCCCGCGCGCCACGCCCTCTTCGGCCCACGCCACCGCATCGCGCCCCGCCGGCTTGCGACCCCCGGCGACATACGCATCCCACCCATCCTCCCCATCCAAAAAATCGCCCTCCGCCCGGCGCTTCGCGTCGATCGCCAGCACTACGCACTGTGAGCCGAAGGTCTCCGCGAGCTCGTCGATCAGCTCCGGCCTCGCCAGCGCCGCCGAGTTCACCGACACCTTGTCCGCGCCCGCGTCCAGCACTGCCTGCGCGTCTCGGGCCGAGCGCACGCCGCCGCCGATCGTGAACGGCACGAACACCTCGTCGGCCGTGCTCCGCGCCAAGCGCGCGATCGTGTCGCGCTTCTCGTGCGTCGCGGTGATGTCCAGGAAAATCAGCTCGTCGGCGCCCTCGCGGTCGTAGTGCGAGGCCAGCTCCACGGGGTCGCCGGCGTCGCGGATGTCGACGAACTGGACGCCCTTGACGACGCGCCCGCCGTCCACGTCCAGGCATGGGATCACGCGCTTGTAGTGCACGCGGGGAACGGTAGCCCGTCGGCGGGCCCGGCAAGGCTCAGCCGCCGGCGCCGGCGCGGCGGTGTGGGCTCAGCCCGCCAGCGCCGCCTGTGCCTCGGCGACCGTGAACCGGCGCTCGTAGAGCGCCTTGCCCACGATCACGCCCTCGATCGCGTCGAGGTTCTGCTCGGCGCGCAGGCGCGCGAGCGCCCGCAGGTGCTCCAGTGTCCCGATGCCGCCCGAGACGATCAGCTCGCCGTCGCCGACGGCGCGCGCCGCGTCCGCGGCCGCGGCGAGGTCCGGCCCGTCGAGCATGCCGTCGTGGTCGATGTCGGTGAAAGCGAAGCGCTGCACGCCGGCGCCGTGCAGCGCCGCGAGGGCCTCGGGAGCGCTCACCTGCGAGGCCTGCAGCCAGCCATGCGTCGCGACCCCGCCGTCGCGCACGTCGATGCCCACCAGCACGCGCTCGGCGCCGTGCTCGGCCAGCGCGTCGCGCACCAGCTCGGGGTTCGTCATCGCGGCCGTCCCGATCACGACGCGCGCCGCGCCGGCACCGAGCGCCGACGCGATCGCCTCCGCGGAGCGCAGGCCGCCGCCGTACTGGACCGGGACACCGGTCTCCCGGGCGATCGCACGCAGGTTCTCCAGGTTGACCGGCGCGCCGGCCTTGGCGCCGTCGAGGTCCACCACATGGAGACGTTCGGCGCCCCCGTCGACCCACGCTCTTGCGGCTGCCACCGGGTCGGCGTCGTACACGGTGCGGGCGTCGAAGTCGCCCTTCGCCAGACGCACCGCGTTGCCCTCGAGGATGTCGATCGCCGGGTAGAGGTTCACTTATCGCAGCGCCGCGCCCGCGAGGCAGAACGCGGCGAAGTTCGCGAGCATTCGGAGGCCCGCCGCCGAGGACTTCTCGGGGTGGAACTGGACTCCGAAGAACGAGCCGCGCTGCACGGCCGTGACGAACGGCTCGCCGTAGACGGCCGTCCCGAGGAGGTCCTCCGGATCCTCGAGCACCGGCGCCAGCGAGTGCACGTGGTAGAAGGCGCAGCGC
>JASLHP010000403.1 GCA_030149625.1 Solirubrobacteraceae bacterium | reverse complement strand
GCTCGTTTTGACACTGCACGACGATCCCAGTGGGCCGGTGCGTGATTCGCACCGCGGAATCGGTCTTGTTGACGTGCTGGCCACCGGCACCGCTGGCGCGGTAGGTGTCGACCTGCAGATCGTCCTCGTTGATCTCGATCTCGCCGGTGTCTTTGACGACCGGCGCAACCTCGACGCCGGCGAAGCTCGTCTGGCGTCGGTGCGCGGAGTCGAACGGCGACAGGCGCACCAGCCGATGCACGCCGCGCTCGGCGCCGAACAGCCCGTAAGCGTTCTCGCCCGCGGCTTTGAACGTGGCCGACTTGATGCCTGCTTCCTCGCCCTCGCTCACCTCGAGCAGCTCCACCTGAAAGCCGCGGCGCTCCGCCCAGCGCATCAGCATTCGCAGGACCATCTCCGCCCAATCCTGCGCGTCCGTGCCACCCGCGCCGGCGTTCACCGTCACGAGCGCGTCGCCAGTGTCGTAGCGCCCCGAGAACAGCCGCTGCTCCTCGAGTCCGGCCAAGCGCTCCTCCACCGAAGCGATCTGCTCGCCCACCTCGGCTTCGAGCGAGCTGTCCTCGGCCGCCATCTCCGCGAGGCCGTCCAGGTCCTCCACATCCGCCTTCAGCGCGTCGAACATCTCCAGACGCCGTGACGCCCGCGAATGCTCCGCCGAGGTCGCCGCCGCACACTCTGAGTCGTCCCAGAAGCCGGCCTCGCCCATCTGCTCCTCGAGCGCCGCCACGCGCTCGGCCAGCCCAGCCGGGTCAAAGATAATCCGAGAGCAGTTTCATCTGCTCACGGATCGCGGCCAAGCGCTGGGGCGTCGACTCGCTGGGGGCTGCTGTGGCCATGTGCTCACGCTATCAGCGCGAGGGCTGGCTACCCGATTCTCTGCGACCACACCCCAGTGTGCGCCGCCGCCCGCCGGGCCTCTGCCGTCCCCGCGCTTCAAGCCGGCTCTCGAATGGCGGATGCGTTGAGACGCACGTAGTCGAGCGGCAGCTGTACGCCCGCGACGACCGCGGCGGCGAACGGCTCGCGGCGCTCCTGCGGCAGTCGCTCCAGGTGCGCGGCCAGAATCGACGTGCGCACGAATGCGTCTACATCCTGCGGGAAGGTTGGGCGCTCCTGCAGCCAGCAGCGCGCGGCGGTGAAGCCCGCCTGACGCAGACGCCGCTCGGTGTCCTGTGGGCCCGCGAACGTCCACGGCGACCAGCCGACGAGCTCCGGCGCGAGCTCGTCGGCGACTGCCTCGATCACCTCGCGCACACCGTCGATGTTGCCCTCTCCCCCACACTGAATCTCGAGCATCCCGCCGGGCCGTAGCACGCTCGCCAGCCGTGGCCACAGGCGATCGTGGTCTGTGACCCAGTGCAGCGTCGCCGTCGAGAAGATCGCGTCGAGCGGTTGCTCGAGCTCCAGCTCGAGCACGTCGGAGCACCACACCTCGGCGCGATCGCCCAGGCGCTCGCGCGCGAGTGCGACCATCTCGGCTGAGGCGTCAATCGCTAGCACGCGACCCCGGGGCACGAGCTCGAGCAGCGCCTCGGTGACACGCCCGGTGCCGCAGCCGACGTCCAGCATGGTCGCCTCAGGCGCGATCCCCCGTAGCCTCGCGAGCACGTCCGCCGCCCACGCCTGCTGCGGCTGGCTCGAGCGGTCGTATGTGCGCGCGTCCCAGGGTGTGGCTACCACGGTCGTGCTTACGCGCCGTGGCACTTCTTGAACTTCTTGCCACTGCCGCACCAGCACGGGTCGTTGCGCCCGACCTGGTGCTCGTCGTCGAGCACGCGCTGCTCGACGACCGGCACCGCCTCTAGCTCCTGGCCGTCTTCGCCGAACGCCCCCTGTGCGCCGCCCGAGCCGAGACCGGCGGCTGCCGCGGCGGCGGCGAGCGCGCTGGAGCCAGCGGCGCTGTGTCCTCCGGAGTACGACACGCGGCCCGCGCGCGTCGAGCTGCCGGCGGCGGAGAACGGTGGTATCGAGCCTCGCGCACCGGCGCCGCTGCCACCGTTCGGGGCTTCGATGTTGACCTGGACGTTGAAGATCATGCGCGCGTAGTCCGACCACACGCTGTTCATGAGATCGCCGAACAGCGTGAAGGCTTCGTTCTTGTACGCCACCAGCGGGTCGATCTGGGCAAAGCCGCGCAGGTGGATGCCCTCGCGCAGATAGTCCATGTCGAACAGATGCTCGCGCCAGCGTTCGTCGATCGTCTGCAGCAACAGGAAGCGCTCGAGCGCTTCCATCAGCTCGGTGCCGAGGGCCTCCTCGCGCGCGTTGTAGCGCCGCAGGGACTCCTCGACGATGCGATCGCTCAGCGAGTTGCGGTCTACGGAGATGCGGCTCAGGTCATCGCCGCCGATGTCGAGCGGGAAGAACTGGCCAAGCGCCGTGAACAGCCCGTCCATGTCCCAATCCTCGACGAAGTCGCCGGGCGTGTACTGATCGATCGTGCGCTCGATCACCTTCGCGACTTCTTCGCGAGCCTCGTCGCCGATGCTCTTGCCTTCCAGCACCTCGTCGCGATACTTGTAGATCACGCGCCGCTGCTCGTTCATCACGTCGTCGTACTCCAGCACGCGCTTGCGGATCAGGAAGTTCTGCTCCTCGACCTTCTTCTGCGCTTTCTCGATCTGTTTCGAGAGCATCCCGGCCTCGATCGGTTCCTCGTTGCC
This sequence comes from Solirubrobacteraceae bacterium, assembly GCA_030149625.1. The sequence goes on along the minus strand of JASLHP010000403.1, from coordinate 1,337 downwards.
CTCCTCGTCGACGCCGCCGAGTTTGTCGAGGATGCGGTAGATGCGGTCGCCCGCGAACAGTCGTACGAGGTCGTCCTCGGCGGACAGGAAGAAGCGCGACTCGCCAGGGTCGCCCTGGCGCCCGGCGCGCCCACGCAGCTGGTTGTCGATACGGCGGGACTCGTGACGCTCGGTGCCGCAGATGAACAGACCGCCCGCTGCCATCACGGTCTCGCGAGCGCTCGCCAGCTTGGCCTCGACCTCAGGCAGGATCTCCTGCATGCGCCGCTCGTAGGCCTCCGCGTCGTCGCGATCGACGCCTTCGCGCGCGAGCTGCTGCGCGGCCAGATGCTCGGGATTGCCGCCGAGCTTGATGTCGACGCCACGGCCCGCCATGTTCGTCGCGATCGTCACCGCGCCCGGCTGACCCGCCTCGGCGACGATCTCAGCCTCGCGCGCCGCGTGCTCGGGCTTCGCGTTCAGCACCGTGTGCTTGATGCCGCGCTTGGCCAGGCGCTCGCCCAGCAGCTCGGACACCTCCACCGAGATCGTCCCCACGAGCACCGGCTGGCCGACCTCGTGTCGCGCGACGATCTCTTTGACGACCGCGTTCCACTTGCCCTCCTTGGTCTTGTAGACCTGATCGTTGCGGTCCTCCCGGACCATCGCCTGGTTCGTCGGGATCTGCACGACCGGCAGCTCGTAGATCTTCATGAACTCGGTCGCCTCCGTCAGCGCCGTGCCGGTCATCCCCGCGAGCTTGTCGTACAGGCGGAAGTAGTTCTGGTAGGTGATCGTCGCGAGCGTCTGGTTCTCCTCCTGGACCGCCACGCCCTCCTTCGCCTCGACCGCCTGGTGCAGACCCTCAGACCAGCGCCTGCCGTCGAGGATGCGCCCGGTGAACTCGTCGATGATCTTGACCTCGCCGTCGATCACCGCGTAGTCGACGTCCCGCTTGTAGAGCGCCTGCGCGCGCAGCGACTGGATCAGGTGGTTGACGAGATGGCCATTCTCCGCGCGGTACAGGTGGTCGATGCCGAGAAACCGCTCGGCCTTGGCGACGCCCTGCTCGGTGATCGCGACCGTCTTCTGCTTCTCGTCGATCTCGAAGTCGAAGTCCGCCACGAACTGCTTCTTCATGCGTGGGTCCATGCCTTCCGGCGTCTGACCCACTTTCATCTGCGGCGCCAGACGCGCGAACTTCACGTACAGGTCCGCCGCCTGTTCGGGCGCGCCGGAGATGATCAGCGGTGTGCGCGCCTCGTCGATCAGGATGTTGTCGACCTCGTCCACGACGGCGAACGCGTGCCCGCGCTGGACCTTTTCGGCGAGATCCTTCGCCATGTTGTCCCGGAGGT
>JASLHP010000440.1 GCA_030149625.1 Solirubrobacteraceae bacterium | reverse complement strand
GCCCTCATCAGCTTCCGTCTGTCGGACGTCTTTGCGGAGCGTCTCACTCTCGATCCCGAGATCCTTCGCGACATGCGCGACGGGACGCCCCGACTCGAACACCAGACGAGCACCGCGGCCCAGCAGCTCCGTTGAATACCTCCTCGCGTGTGGCATGACCCGAGACTTCTCCCTCCGCCAGGCAAACCCTAGCCTCGAAGTCTCCGTCAAACACGGGATGGCTCGCCTGCACGGGCGCGGCGGGGGTCGGGGTGCGGTTCGCGTTGAAGCTGGTAGCCGTAGGGTGCGCGCCCGCCATTGCGATAGCCCTGGCGGGTATTCTCGGTCTGGCCGCCGAACCTCCCGGCCTGGGTCTGTCAGATGAACGGTGGCGACTACGCAGACGTCACCGTGTTCGCCGACCGTGGGCGTTCAACGTCGTGACAGGCGGCGTGGTAGCACTCGTTGGCCAGCAGGTCTCTGTCCTGCTCGGCCACGCCGGAGGTTTTGCGTGGTTCGCCGTCCACGATCAGGATCATCGGCTCATACGCGCCGATCACGCTCCCGCAGTGCGCGCAACGCGGCTTCTCCGGCGCGGCGTCAGACGATGAGGTGGCTTGCTCGGCGGGGCTCAAGAGATCGCGGTATCGGGGGCTTGGAGTTGCGACTTGTCGGCCGCTTGTCGGCGTTTGCCGAGCGTAGGCGCCCGCCAGCCCTGAGAGTCAGGGAAAACCCGCAATACCGCGGGGCAGACTACGGCTAGAGTTTGGCGCGACCATGACTACAGACGCCGAGGAGCCGTGGCTTCGACAGTTGCTCGATGTCGGGCAGGCGCTCGTCACCGAGCTCGACCAGCAGGCCGTGCTCGATCGCGTGCTCGCGGCTGCGCGGGAGATCACCGGGGCGCGTTACGCCGCGATCGGCGTGCTGAACGGCGATCGCTCCGAGCTTGAGCAGTTCCTGACCGTCGGCATCGACGAGGAGACCCGCCGCGCGATCGGCGAGCTGCCCCGCGGGCGTGGGGTGCTCGGCACGCTGATCGAACGCCCCGAGCCGCTGCGCCTGGCCGATGTCGGCCAGCACCCGAGCAGCTACGGATTCCCTACCGTGCACCCGGCGATGCGCAGCTTCCTCGGCGTGCCGGTGCTCGTGCGCGGCCAAGCGTGGGGCAACCTGTATCTCACCGACAAGCAGGAAGGCGAGTTCACGCAGGCCGACGAGCAAGCCGTCGTAATGCTCGCGCACTGGGCGGCTGTGGCAATCGAGAACGCGCGCCTCTACCAGGTGAGCGAGCTACGCCGCCACGAGCTTGAGAGAGCGATCCGTGGCCTTGAGGCCACACGCGACGTCGCCGTTGCGATCGGCGGGGAGATATCGCTCGAGCACGTGCTCGAGTTGATCGCCAAGCGCGGCCGGGCGCTCGTCGGCGCTCGCAGTCTCGTGATCATGCTCCGAGATGGAGACGAGCTGGTCGTCCACGCCAGCGCCGGATATGCCCAGGAGACCCAAGGTGTGCGCCTGCCGGTCGCCGGCTCGACCTCCGGACAGGTGCTCGAACGTGGGCGCCCGGAACGAATCACCGATGTCGCCACCCGTCTGCGGATCGCTCCGCGAGAGTTCGGCGTCCCCGACGCACAGACCGCGTTGCTCGTGCCGATGGTCTACCGCGGGCGCGCGGTCGGTCTGCTGGCAGCGTTCGACCACGGAGCCGACCGTGATGTCTTCAGCGAGGACGACGAGCAGATACTGCGCACGTTCGCCGTCAGTGCCGCGACCGCCGTGGTGCTCGCGCAGAGCGTGCAGACCGACCGGCTGCGCAGCTCGCTGGCAGCCGCCGACGCGGAGCGGCGTCGCTGGGCAAGGGAGCTGCACGACGAGACGCTGCAAAGCCTCGGCGGGCTGCGCCTGCTGCTTGCCTCAGTGCTCGCCCAGGATGACCTCAACCAGGCGCGCGCCGTGCTGGAGGGGGCGGCTGAGCACATCGAGCGAGAGATCGAAAACCTGCGGGCGATCATCACCGAGCTACGGCCCGCCGCGCTGGATGACCTCGGCCTGCACGCGGCGATCGAGGCGCTGTTGGAGCGCCACCGCGAGCAAAGCGGCGCCACCATCAGCTGCGAGCTTGACCTGCCGGCCCGCGCCAGCGAGAACAGCGTGGGCGCGGACACGGAGACAACCATCTACAGGCTGCTGCAGGAGGCGCTGACGAACGTCACCAAGCACGCTCGCGCCGACACCGTGCGGGTACACATCGGCACCAGCGACGGCCAGCTGCTGATCGAAGTGCAGGACGACGGTGAAGGCTTCGACACCACCGTCAAGACAAGCGGGTTCGGGCTCGAAGGGATGCACGAGCGGGTCGGTCTCGCCGGCGGGACGCTCACGATCACATCCGGCGAGAGCGGCACGCTGTTGGTCGTCCGCCTGCCCCGGCCGTCAACCATCCCTGCCGACCAGGGCACCGACGACTCAACTGCGCAACAGGCCGCGTCGTAGCGCATAGCGCACCAGCTCCGCGCGGGTCCGTACCCCGAGCTTTGTGTAGATGTGCGCGCGGTGACTCTCGACTGTGCGCGGAGACACATGCAGTTTGCGGGCGATCTCGACTGTCGTGTAGCCGAGCGCGATCAACCTCAGCACCTCCGCCTCGCGCACCGTCAAATCCTCGTTGGTAAGCGAGCGGTGAACCGCCGCGAGGCGAGCCACGACGCTCGCGCTCAGGTATTCCTCATCGCGTGCGGCGGCACGGACAGCCGCCGGCAGATCGGTATCGGCGTGTTCCTTGGACACGAAGCCCAGCGCGCCTGCGGCGAGCGCGCGCCGCGCAAACGCAGGGTTCTCCTCCATCGTGACGACCACGATCTGCGTGTCCGGCACACGTTCACACAGCTCGCTGATCGTCTGCAGGCTGGACCCTCCAGGCATACTCAAATCG
>JASLHP010000318.1 GCA_030149625.1 Solirubrobacteraceae bacterium | reverse complement strand
CAAACCGTGCGCCGGCTCCTCGACGAGCTCGAGCCCGGCGGGAGCGAGAGCGTCGATCGTGGCCACCGCCTGCTCGACGTCCCAGGCTCCATTGGCGTCCAGGCGCAGCGCTGCCGCGGGCCCGGCCGCCGCGCGCGTCGCCGCCACGCGCCCGGCGTCGTCGCCGACGCCGACCTTCAGCTTCAAGCACGTGAAGCCCGCGCGCACCGCGGCTTGGGCCTGCTCGGCGATGCCGCGCCGGTCCAGCGCCGAGAGCGTCGCGTTGACTGGCACGTGCCCCGCGGGGTCGTCGCTGAGCAGCCGCGCCACCGGCTTGTCCGCCCGGCGTCCGGCGCGGTCCCACAGCGCCAGGTCGATCGCTGCGAGCGCAGCCGGCAGGTCCTCGACTCTCCTGCAGGCCTCGATCACCTGGGCGCCGTTCATATCCACGGAGCGCGCCAACACCGGACGGTAGCTTTCGAGTACCCGCTCGACGCGATCCGTACTCACGCCGTCGTAGGCCTCGAGCGGCGCCGCTTCGCCGTAGCCCGGCACTCCGTCCTGCCCCGTCAGCGTCACGCGCACGAGCTCACGCTCGCGCACCTCGCCGTATGCGGTCTCGAGCGGGCTCGCGAGCGCGAGCACACGGCGCTCGAGCTCGAGTCTCATCGCCTCATGCGCCGATGCCGCCGCTTGCCAGGATCCCGGCGGCAAACAGCAGGCAGAACGCCAGCTGCAGCGCGCCAGTCGCGGCCAGCGCGCCGTTGAGCGCCGGTCCGTCGGTGCGCGTGCGCACGGTCGCGGCGAGGCGCGCCGCGAGCCCGATCACCGCCCACGGCAACAGCAGCCATGCGCTCATCGACCCGAAGGCCCACGGCAGCGGCGCCGTCACAAACGCGCCCGCGAGCATCGCCGAGTACAGCAGGCGCGTGCGCCCGCGCCCGAGGCGCACCGCGAGCGTGCGCTTGCCTGTGCGCCGGTCGGTCTCGAGGTCGCGCACGTTGTTGACGACGAGGATCGCGCTCGCCAGCAGCCCGACGGGCACCGCGCACACGAACGCCTGCCACGGTAGGTGCTGTACCTGCACGAAATAGGAGCCGGCGACCGCGACGACGCCGAAGAACAGGAACACGAAGACCTCGCCGAGGCCCTCGTATCCGTACGGGCGCGGGCCGCCCGTGTAGAGCACGCCGGCGAGGATCGAGGCCGCGCCGACCGCCAGGAGCTCGGGTCCCGCAACGGCGACGAGGTAGGCGCCGCACGCAACCGCGAGGCCAAAGGTGACGTACGTCGCCAGCAGCACCTGGCTCGGGGGGACGAGACCACCGGCCGTGACCCGGACCGGGCCGAGGCGGTCCTCGGTGTCGGCGCCGCGACGCGCGTCGGAGTAGTCGTTGGACAGGTTGGTGCCGACCTGGATGAAGACCGCGCCGAGCAGCGCCGCGATGAACGCGAGCGCGCGAAAGTGCCCTGCGCCGAGCGCCAGCGAGGTGCCGACGAGCACTGGCGCCACGGCGGCCGGCAGCGTGCGCACGCGCGCCGCCATCACCCAGATGCGGACCGCGCCCACGCGCCTAGGCCCGCTTGGGAAAGCGCGAGAAGTCGGGTTTGCGCTTCTCCCGGTACGCGTCGCGTCCCTCCTGCGCCTCCTCGTTGCCGTAGAACAGCAGGTTCGCATCGTGCGCGAGCTGCTGGATGCCCGAGAGGCCGTCCTCCGCGGCGTTGAAGCTCGCCTTCAACAGCCGCAGCGAGAAGGGAGAGACGGCGAGCATCTCGCGACACCACTGGACCGTCTCCCGCTCGAGCCGCTCGAGCGGCACGACCGCGTTGACCATGCCCATCTCGCGAGCTTCCTCGGCCGAGTACTGACGGCACAGGAACCAGATCTCCTTGGCCTTCTTCGGGCCGACGAGGTTCGCCAACAGTCCGGCACCGAAGCCGCCGTCGAAGGACCCGACCTTCGGGCCGACCTGCCCGAAGCGCGCGTTGTCCGCCGCGATCGTGAGATCGCACACGAGGTGCAGCACGTGACCGCCACCGATCGCGTAGCCGGCGACCATCGCCACCACGGGCTTCGGCAGGCGACGAATCTGGATGTGCAGGTCGGTGACGTGGAAGCGGCCGATGCCGGCGCGGCCGGCGTCGTCCTCGTTGAGATAGCCCGAGTCGCCGCGCACGCGCTGGTCGCCGCCCGAGCAGAACGCGTCATCGCCCTCGCCGGTGAGGATGATCACGCCGATCTCGGTGTCCTCGCGCGCGTCCTCCAGCGCCTGGGAGATCTCGATGATCGTGCGCGGGCGAAACGCGTTGCGCACCTCCGGGCGCGCGATCGTGATCTTCGCGATGCCCGATGTGGACCCGCCCTCGCCGCTCGACTTCTCGTAGCGGATGTCGATGAAGTGGCCGCCGGCGGGCGCGGCCGCGGGGTTCCGGGTTGTGCTCATCGCGCGAAGGCTAGCCTGTGCGCGATGGTCGTCGAGTCATGGCTCGCCCGCGCCGCGTCCGCCCACCCGGCGCGCATCGCGATCGAGACCCCGAACGGGAGCTGGTCCTATGCCGAGCTGCACGGGGCCGCGCGTCTCGGCGCCCGCGAGCTGCGCGCGCGTGGCGCGCGGCGTGGCGATCGCGACGCGATCACC
>JASLHP010000317.1 GCA_030149625.1 Solirubrobacteraceae bacterium | reverse complement strand
GCGATTCGCCGATCAAGCCGCCGCGGCAGGCGAGCGCCGTGGGCACCGGGGCGATCTCGAGTACGTCGCCGCGCTGGGCTACGGCGCGCCGCCCTCCTCCGGCGCCGGCATCGGCGTCGACCGGCTGCTGATGGTGCTGCTCGGCGTCGACAGCATCGGCGAGGTGAAGCTGTTTCCAGGGCTGGGCTGAGCGCATGCGCGACCGCCACGCGACAGCGGCGCGGCGGCAGCGACAGCCGCAGCTCGGCGGCAGCGAGCACCTCAGCCGCGCGCTCGCCGAGTTCGATCTCGCCGATTACGTCGCACGGGCCCGCGCCGACGGTCGCGTCGCGATGTCCCCGCGGCTGCGCGCCGAGGCGTGCGCCCTGTACACACAGGTCGTCGCGTTCCGCAGGGCCAACACGACGATCCCGCGCGCACTCGACGACGTCCTCGAGCTCGCCGAGCGCGTGCTCTTCTCCGAGTGGTTCTTGTCGCAGTCGAAGTTCCCGCGCTACCGCGCCTACACGAACATGGCGGTCCTGAACTGGTGTCTCGGGACGCACCGGCGCACGCCCTATCAGGAGATCTGGACGCGCTGCGCGGCGGCGATCCGCGTGCTCCTGCGCGACGTGCTCGCGTTCGAGGCCGACTCGCTCGCCGGCTTGGAGACGCGCGGCGCGGACTCGTTCGACCGCGACGCCGTCCTCGCGCGGGTGGCGCAGCTGGAGAGCATCTCCGCCGTGGTCGCCGGCTCGGACGCCGGCATCGAAGCCACGCCGTCCGCACCGCTCGCGCCGCCCGCGGCCTGGCAGGGCTATCTCGCCGACTCGGACTCGGGGCCGACGCTCGCGCTCGTCTACTTGACCTCGTTTCCCCTGACACGGGAGCACGACGAGTACATGTTCCTGCGCACCCTGCACATCAGCGAGTGCTGCTTTTGGGCGATCCTGACCGCGGCGCTGGCCGCGGTCGAGTGCCTCAAGCACGAAAACGCCGCGCTCGCCGAACGCTGCCTCGCCGTCGCGCTCCCGTTCGCCGAGCTCTTGACGCCGATGATCCGCGCGCTGAAGACGATGACCGGCGCGAGGTTCGAGCGCTTCCGCGAGGCGACCGGCGCCGCGAGCGCGCTGCAGTCGCGCACCTACCAGCTGATGCAGATCGCGCTCACGGGCGTGAACCCCGCGACGATCGACGTCGTCGCGGGCGTCGAGGAGCTGCGCGAGCTGAAGCTCTACGACCAGCCGTTGTACGCGACGCTGGCGGACCTGACGGCGCCGCTGTATGCCGACGCGCGGAGCCCCACGCACTCGCTCGTCGATCACTGCGACAGGCTCAGTCGCGAGCTGCGCAAGTGGCGCAAGGTTCACCGCGGCATCGTCCGTGACTACCTCGCCACGAGACCGCAGGGCACCGGTGGCACCGACGGGGCGGGATACCTCAAGCACGCCGTCGACACGACCATCGCCGCGGCCGCCGGGTGTCAGGCGCGGCTTCGCGCGCGCGAGCGGCAGGAGTGGGCCGCGGCCGGCCGTCCGCCGGTCCCGGCAGCCGATCAGGGGCACGCGCGCCCCGTGCTCTGGGCACAGAACTGAGCACGAGTGGGACAGGAGCTGAACGCACTGGCGATTCCCGCGGACCTCGAGCCGCTGTTCCCGGCGCGCGTGATGGGTGGCACGAGGCCGTGGGGCGGCGGGATGCACCTCGGTCACTACTTCGGCACCGTGCAGCAGTGCGCGCGCCTGCAGTACGAGTACCCCGGCGACGCCTTCTGCGTGATCGCCGACTACCACACGCTGACCTCCGAGCGACAGCCCGAGTCGCTGGCCGACAGCGCGCGGACCTTCGCGCTCGACTATCTCGCCCTCGGCATCGACCCGAACCTGTGCACGCTCTATCAGCAGTCGGACGTCCCCCAGGTGTGCGAGCTGATGTGGATCCTGGGGTGCGTGAGCCGCAAGGCGCGGTTCGACCGCGCGCAGGCCTACAGGGCAGCCGTCCACGAAGGGCAGGCCGTCTCGCTCGGGCTGTTCCTGTATCCCGCGCTGCTGGCCGCCGACGTGCTCGCGCTGCGCGCCACCGACGTGCCCCTGGCGGAGGATCAGGGGCCGACGCTCGAGATCGTGCGCGAGGTCGCGCGCGCGTTCAACCAGCGATGGCGCACGGTGTTCCCGCTGCCGTGCCTGCGCCAGCCGGTGGCGGCGACGCTGCGCGGCATCGACGGGCGCAAGATGAGCGAGAGCTACGGCAACGAGCTGCCGGTGTTCTGGACAGACGAGCAGGACTTCGAAGCGCGCGTGATGCGCATGGTGACGGGATCGGCCTCGCTGGGGGAGCCGATCGACCCGGACTCGTGTTCGGTGTTCGCGCTCTACCGGCTCGTCGCCGACGCGCAGATGACCGCGGAGATGCGAGACGGGTTCGAGCGGGGACGACTCGGCTACCGCGACGCCAAGCGCATGCTGCTCGCGGCGCTGCGCAGCTATTTCGAGCCCTTCCACGAACGGCGGCGAGCGCTGCAAGCCGACGGATCGATCGTCGACGACGTCCTGCAGTCGAGCGCTCGCCGCGCTCGCGAAGAGGCCGAGGCGACCCTCGACGTGGTGCGCAGCGCCGCGAGCAGCATGCGCTTGGCGTCGCGGTAGCCGAGTCGTCCCCGCTCGAACCCGTCTCGCATCTCCGCGGTCATCTGCGCGTCGGCGACGAGCCGGTAGAGC
>JASLHP010000308.1 GCA_030149625.1 Solirubrobacteraceae bacterium | reverse complement strand
GCTCTACCTCGACGCGCTTGCGCATCAGCTCGCCTTCGATCGCGTCGACGCGCTGGGCGCCGGCGCCCGGACGTGAGCTGACGGCGCGCTCTACGCGCTCGCCGCGGAACAGCAGCCCGACGCCGTCGTCCAGCGCCCAGCCGCCGGGGAGCGTGCCGTCGCGCACGGCGGCGAGCCACACGGGCAGACGCTCGGGCTCGCCGTCGGCGTGGACGGTGAGCGAGCCTCCGAGCAGGCCGAGGCCGGCGATCGCTTCGGGGGGTCCGCTGGAGCGCGTGACGCCGCCCTCGAACCAGCACATGGCGCCGGCGGACAGGCCGGCGAGCACGGTGCCGCGCTGCCACGCCTGCACGAGCAGGCGGTCGAGCCCGTGTGCGCGCCACAGCGCGAGCAGGTTGCGCATCGAGCCGCCGCCGACGTAGACGATGTCCTGGCTGAGCACGGTGTCGGCGAGCGAGCGTGTGGAATCGCGCAGATGAAACAGCGACAGGTGCTCGGTCACGCACGCGCGCTCGGCAAAGCGCTCCTTGAAGGCGTTGATCTGGGTGGTGGTGTCGCCGGACGCGGTCGGCAGGAACAGGATGCGCGGCTCGCCGACCTCGGCGAGCGACAACACGAAGTCGTCGAGCAGCGGGTTGGCGGGCTCCATCGTGAAGCCGCCGCCGCCCATCGCGAAGATCTGGCGCTCGTGCAAGTCGACGACGGGCCGGCTGCTCACGCCGCGACTGCCTCTCGCTCGGGCCGGGCGAGGAGCTCGCCGGCGCCGGCCGCGCTCGGCGAGCTCGTCTCGGCACTGGCCTGTGCGCCGCTCTCGGCGCCCGTCCGCGCGGCGGCGTCGCCGAGGTATGCGGCCTCGAGCTGTGTCTCGCGCACGCTCTTGCGCGAGGGCTCGACGAGGAACGCGCAACCTCCGGGCCGCGAGCTGACGACACGCTCGAGGCTCGTGCCGCGGAAGTGCAGCGCAACGCCGTCCTCGACGGCGAAGCCCGCGCGCATGCCGTCGGCGACGAAACGGTGATACTCGGCGCGGCGAGCAGGCTCGGCGTCGTAGTGGACGCAGTTGGAGTAAGGCAACAGGCCGAGCCCGCGGACCATGCGCGGCGCGCCGTGAAAGGCGCTGAGCGCCTGCTCGAACCAGCACAGCGATCCGGCGGAGGGGCCACAGAGGACGATGCCGCGGCGCCAGGCGCGCCGCAGGATCGCATCGAGCCCGTGTGCGCGCCACGCGCCGAGCATGCTGACGACGTTGCCGCCGCCGACGTAGATCAGGTCCTGGGAGAGCAGGTGACTGGCGAGGTCGTCCTCGACGCCGCCGGTGCCCTGGTCGCGGCGGAACAGCGACACGTGACTGGCGTCGCAGTCGGTCGAGAAGCGTCGATAGAAGCGCACCACATAGTGGTCGGCGTCGCCGGACGCCGTCGGCAGGAAGCACACGCGCGGTCTACTCGAGCGCGGGACGCTCGTTTCGCTCGCGTCGCCGAGCCGGCCGGCGCCGATCAGCGAGAGCACGTAGTCGTCGAGCAGCGAGTTGTCTTTCTCCATCGAGAAGCCGCCGCCTCCAAGCGCGATGATCTGCGGAGCTCTGTCTGACATGACCCTTTCCCTCGTCTGGCATGCATTGCGAACAGCTTGCGAGCAGCGTGGCGCAGATCGGGTCGCACGGGTATGGACCGGCGTCCACAACGGCCGCGGCGGGGATCGACATCCGCACAGCTTGCGCGGGTCGGCTCGCGCATGGTCGTGCCCGTCGGCTCGCGCCGGGTTGCGCCTTTCGGCTTGCGCCGGGTTGGGCCGGTCGGCGCGCGCACGGCTCTCGACGGTCGGCGCCTTCCTAAGGTGTGGGGGTGCACGAACCGCGAGAGCGCAGCGAACCGGGACCGCCGGCGATCTCGCTGAGGGGGGTGCGCAAGCGCTTTCCCGGCAGCGGGGCAGGCGGCGAGGAGATCACGGCGGTCAACGGCCTGGACCTGGAGGTGCCGGCGGGCGTGTGCTTCGGGCTGCTCGGGCCGAACGGCGCGGGCAAGTCGACGACGATGCGGATGCTGACTGCGCAGACGCTGGCGGACGCGGGCGAGATCGAGGTGCTGGGCTACACGCTGCCGCGCGAGTCGAAGCAGTCGCGCCTGGAGATGGGCGTGGTGCCGCAGCTGGACAACCTGGACGTGGAGCTGACGTGCAGGCAGATCCTGACGGTATTCGCGCGTCTCTACCGGATCCCACGAGTTGAGCGCGCGACGGCGGTGACACGGGCGCTGGAGATCGCGAATCTGGTCCCGCGCGCGGACACGATCGTGCGCGAGCTCTCAGGCGGCATGCGCCGGCGGCTGCTGGTGGCGCGCGGACTGATCCACCGCCCGCGGCTGGTGCTGCTGGACGAGCCGACGGTGGGCCTCGACCCGCAGGTGCGCCAGGAGCTGTGGTCGCTGATCGACGGGCTGCGCGCGGATGGCGTGACGGTGCTGATGAGCACGCACTACATCGAGGAGGCGGAGCGTCTGGCGGACACGGTGGCGGTGATGTCGGCGGGCCGCGTGATCGCGCAGGGCACGCCGGCGGAGCTCGTGCGTGCGCACGTGGGCGAGGAGGTCCTGGAGGTGTACGGCGCGGACAACCAGGCACGCGCGGGGGAGCTGGCGGGCGCGCGCGGCTGGCAGAGCCGGCGCAGCGGCTCGGCGCTCGCGATCATGCGCGCGGAGTCCTTGGACGGCGAGGCGCCGGACGGTGTGCGCCGTCCGGCGAACCTCGAGGATGCATTCGTGGCGCTGACCGGCGAGGAGATCGAATGAATAGTCCGCGTTCGCGGTCCGAGACCGCGGCGGTGGCTCGGGCGCCCTCTGGCGCCCGGCGAATCGGCCGCCTGGAACCGGCGGCGCTGGCGGGCGTGATGAGCCGCGACGTGTCGATCTTCTCCCGCTACTGGAAGTCGACGACGTTCTCCTCGATCGTGCAGCCGACGATCTACCTGCTCGCGTTCGGGCTGGGCTTCGGCTCGCTCGTCAAATCCATCGGGCACGTGAAGACGATCGAGTACATCGGCACCGGCACGGTGGCGACGGCGGTGCTGTTCTCCTCGGCGTTCCCGGGCATGTTCAACACGTTCATCCGCTGGCAGTTCCAGCGCACATACGACGCGATGCTGGCGGCTCCGGTGGACGTGGAGGAGCTGATCACGGCGGAGGTGCTGTGGATCTCGGTGCGCGCGGGCGTGTATGGGATCGCGCCGCTGCTGGTGGCGTTCGCGTTCGGTCTGGCGCCGGAATGGGGGATGCTGCTGGTGCCGCTGATCGGCGTGGTGACGGGCTTCGGCTTCGCGGCGTTCGGCGTCACGGTGGCGGCGATCGCGAAGACGATCGACAACTTCAACTACATAACGAGCGCGGTGCTGACGCCGATGTTCCTGGTGGCGGGCACGTTCTTCCCGATCTCGGCGCTGCCGAACGGCGTGCGTCAGGTGGCGCAGGTGAACCCGCTGTACCACTGCGTGCAGCTGGTGCGCGACGCGTCGCTGGGAACGCTCGGCACCGCGGACCTGGGCCACGCGGCGGTGCTGATCGCGTTCGCGCTGATCATGTGGCGCCTGGCGATATCGCAGCTGGGCAAACGCCTGATCGATTAGAGGGGTCGCTGAACGGCGCACCCCTTCGGGGCACCCTCCCCGCGGAAGGACAGGCAGGCGAAGGCGGCGTCCTCGATCGCTCGTGTGCGAAGCACAACTTCGCTCGCTGCGTCCTTGCTTCGCTCGTCCAGCGACCCTCTGATGGCGTCGCGTGCCCTTATGAGATTTTGAGGTTGGGCACACGCTGCTCCTACGCCGCGCGGCGAAGCTTCCGGCATGAGCTATCCATGGCAGGCACGATCGGCGGCACCAGCGACGGCTCCGGCGGGAGCCGGAGCGAGACGAGCGGACGCAGCGTGGTCCGAGCGCGCGCGGACACGGGCGAGGGCGCTCGCGCTGCGTGCGCCGCGCCCGGAGCTCGCGGCGGCGATGTCGCTGGCGGCACTGTTGAACCTGTGGACGCTGTCGCGCAACGGCTGGGCGAACGACTACTACGCGGCGGCGGTGAAGTCGATGAGCTCGAGCTGGCACGACTTCCTGTTCGCGTCGCTCGACAAGGGCGGCGTGATGACGGTGGACAAGCCGCCGTTGGCGCTGTGGGTGCAGGCGCTGTCGGTGCGCGTGTTCGGCTTTCACTCGCTGAGCATCCTCGTGCCGCAGGCGCTGATGGGCGTGGCGAGCGTGGCGCTCGTGTACGACCTCGTGCGCCGCCGCTTCGGCCGCGTGGGCGGCTTCGTGGCGGGGCTGGCGTTGGCGCTGACGCCGATCGCGGTGGCGATCTCGCGCCACAACAACCCGGACTCGCTGCTGATCCTGTGCAGCGTGGCGGCGCTGTGGTGCACGGTGCGCGCGCTCGATGCGAGGCCGGCGCGCGCGAGCACGCGCTGGCT
>JASLHP010000291.1 GCA_030149625.1 Solirubrobacteraceae bacterium | reverse complement strand
ACCGCACCGAACGGTGAGAGCAGCAGTCGGTCGAAGGTGCCGGCGATCAGCTCCTGGCGCACCAGTTCGGGAATCGAGAAGCACGAGTAGATCACGCTGATCAGCGAGATGCCGACGACGACGAAGCCGAAGTAGGAGTCGTGCGAGCGAAAGCCGCTGACGTGCACGAGCCGTGAGACGTAGTAAAAGAGCGTGAGGCTGAACAGCGCCGTCAACAGCTGGCTGACCAGGCGTGTGCGGTAGGACAGGTAGACGTGCAGATCGCGTCGCATCACGGCGAGGAACGCGCGCAGCGGGGACCCGGTGGCGGTCATGCGGCCACCAGAGCGCCGCGTTCGAGCATCCAGTGCGCGTCGAACTCGATGTCGAGGTGTTCGCCGCTCGGCGAGCACCACAGCAGCGTGCCGTCGCGCTCGAGCAGCTGCCGGATCGCGGCCAGCAGCAGCTCGGCGCCCTCACCGTCGAGGCTCGTCAGCGGCTCGTCGAGCAGCACGATCTCGGGGAGCGGAAGGAACGTCATCGCGATCCGCAGGCGCTGGCGCTGGCCCATCGACATGCGGTCGACGCGGCGGTCGGCCAGCTCGCCGAGGTCGAACGTCTCGATCGCCGACTCGACCGACTCGCGGAAGCGCTCGCCTGGCACCATCGCGATGCGCGCCCAGAACTCGAGCTGGCGACGCACCGTCAGCCGCGCGTACAGGCCGCGGTCGCCGGCGGGCAGGAACGAGACGAGCTCCTGGTAGCGCTTGCGGTTCTCGTTGGGGCCGATGCCCCAGACCTCCGCGCGCCCGCTGTCGGGCTCGATCAGACCCGCGGCGACGCGCAGCATCGTCGTCTTGCCGATTCCGTTGCGTCCGCCGACCCACGTCGCCTTGCCCGGCTCGAGCGTGAGCTCGAGTCCGTCGAGCACGAGCGGCAGGTCCTTGCGCCAGCGCTTGCTAATCGAGCTCAGCCGCAGCGGCGCCACGTCGAGATTGCCGGCGCGCGCTCCGCGCGAAGGCGCGTCGGCTGTCGTCAGGCCCGGCTCGGAGACCTCGAGCGAGCGCGTCACCGCGGCGCTCCGGCGAGTCGCTCGGGCTGGTGTGCGAGCGCGCCCTCGATCAGGTCGCCGAGCGCGGCGGGACGGTCGTCGGCACCGGCGCTGAGGCGCACGAGCGCCGCCGAGCCGATCAGGTCGCCGTACAGCTCGAAGCGGCTGCGCAGACGCTGGGCATCGCTCGACAAGCCCAGCGTGTAGGGCGCCAGCACGAGCGGGTTCGCGGGCAAGCTCTCGAGTGCGAGCTCGAGCCGCGGGCCGCGCTCCAGCAGGCACAACATTCGCACCGGGCGCGTGTGCCCGCCGGTGCTGTGGCTCGCGGCCGCGAGCCAGCGCTCGCCGGCGAGCGTCGCGAGCGTCTCTCCCAGGTCCCGCGGCTCGCTCCCCTCGGGTGGCTCGAGCGCGAGGTTCATATGCGGCGTGCCGGGATGGGCGCGGACCGTGGCGCCGTCGCCTGAGAGCGTCAGCACGTCGTCGGCGAACAGCGGCCAGCCGCGGCGCAGCAGCTCGAGCGCGAGCGTCGACTTGCCGGCGCCGCTGGGCGCCATGATCGCGACGACGCCTTCGGGCGAGTCGACCGCGGCGGCGTGCAGCGCCTCATAGCCTCGCATCACGCCGATCGCCGGGATCACCTTGCCGAGCAGCACGCGTTGCCAGTCGAGGCCCGGCTCGAGCGGCGCGCAGTCGAGGCGGCTCAAGCTCGCGTCGAGCAGGAAGCGGGCGAGCTCGCCGTAGCTGAACAGCCGCTCGCCGTTGGCACTCCGCTCGATCGTGAGCTCGCGCCCGTCGCCCTGGCGCCCGCTCCATTCCCGCTCAGCGTCCGCGCCGTTCCACGCGCGCTCGAGCTCCGCCGGGCCGAGCTCGCCGAGCGCGAGTGACGGCAGCTCCTCGCCTGCGTGCGGCTCGGCCGCTCGCATCCCGGGCAGCGGGAACGTGGAGGACAGCCGCAAGCCGTAGGCGAGATAGGGCATCTTCATTGCCAGCATAAACTCCGCCGCGCGGCGCCTTCTTCCGCGATCGCGCCGCTGGGGCGATCGCTCAGTGCAGCTTGCCGGGCTTGTGCTTGGTGGCCTTCTTCGCGCACGTGTGGTAGGTGCGGCTGCCGGAGAGGTGGTGGCCAAGCACCGTGGTGGCGTGGATCGTGACCGTGAACTTGCCCTGCTTGAAGCCCTTGAGGCTGATCGTGGCGGCGACGTAGCTGCCGTGGCGCACGGTCTTGATCTTGCGTCCTTTGACGGTGACGGTAACCGTCGTGAAGGGGTCGTATTTGGGCTCGGTCAGATGAATCTGGAAGAGTCGCGCGCTCAGGCACTTCTTCGCGCTCGGCAGCGACAGGCTCTCGACTTCGCCTTTTGTGGTGGTGCCCGTGGTGGTGGTGGTCGTGGTCGTCGTCGAGGTGGTCGGCAGCGCCGCCGTCAGCGTCGACTTGATGCAGCCGTAGCTCGCGTGTTCGGAGGTCCCGTTCGGTGCGATCGTCGGCTGCGGTTCTGAGGGGCCCGGGTAGCTCAGGCACACGAGCAGGTATTTGGACCCGTCCGGGGCTTCGAGCGCGCGAAATGCGGCACGGCCGCGTTCGGGGTTTTCGGCGCAGCCTTCGAAGTACCACTGGTGCAGGCCCCAGTACGAGCCATCCGGCTGCAGGGACAGTTCGGTCCAGATGTGCTGTTTGACCGGGTGCACGCATTCCTTGAACTTCGTTTCGTCGACGACCGTCCCGACGAGCGCGCCGTTCTGGGTTTCGATCGCGATCTGGCCGCTTTCGAACGCCCACACGCCTTCGATGCTCGAGCTGGCCCAGGCTGGGCAGACGCCGAAGAGCAGCGCCGCCGCGGTCACGAGCGCAACCAGCAGCGAGCTCGGGCCGCGCCTGTGGCGTGCGGGATGTGTCGAGTTTTTGCTTTGGCGTTCGGACATCGTTTTGATCAACGGCGAACCCGCGGATTTCTTCCACGCCGCAGACGCGACCGTGTTACTTGGCGCGTTTGAGTTTGCCCGGTTTGTGGGGTTTTGGCTTTTTTGCGCAGGTATGGTACGTACGGCTACCGGTCAGATCGACGCCGAGCACGGTCTTGGCGCTGAGCTTGATCGTGAAGGCGCCGAGCGGCAGGCCCTTGAGGTCGACGATCGCGTCGACATAGGAGCCGCGGCGAAAAGTCTTGATGCGCTTGCCGCGCAGCGTTATGCGCACGGACTTGAACGGATCGTTCAGCGGCTCAGCCAGATGGATCTCGAAGCGCCGGCCGCTCACGCACTTGGCGGCGCTCGGCTTGAGGCTGTTGATGAACCCGGCCTGTCCGGCGGTCGGCAGCGGCGCGATCAGCGCCGAGCTGTAGCAGCCGTAGGTCCAGTTCCTTTCCGCGCCCGCGGCGGCGATCGTCGGCTGCGAAGTGCCGGGCGTGCTCAGGCACACGCGCAGATACTTCGCTCCGCCGGCTTCTTCGACCACACGCCAGGCCGTTGGTCCGCGCTCCGGGTTTTCGGTGCAACCCGACTTTTCGAAGTACCAGAAGTGCAGACCCCAGTAGGACCCGTCGGGCTGCTGGGCGATGTTCGACCAGATCGTCTGACCCACGGGATGCGGGCATTCCGCGAACGTCGTGCTGGCGACCACGACGCCTTCGAATGTCCCGTTGCTCACAGGCTTGATCGCGATTTCGCCGCCGCCGAAGGCCCAGATGCCTTCGATGCTCGACGCGGCGAGCGCCGAGGACGCGCCGGCCGCCAGCACCGCGACGGTTGCGATGACGAGCGGAAGCGACCGCGGGCGCCGCCTCGTATGGCCAGCACGTGAAGTGGGGTGCGCGTTCATCGCGGCGAACTGTAGCTGCTGTGACAACGGGAGTAAATCATGCAACCGCCTTGTCAATGGGTGGCGGCTGGAGTCGCATTATGCTGAAGCCGTGAGCGATGCGGTCCGCCTGCGCCCGGACGTCGCTTGGCGCGAGATCGACGGTGAGATCGTGCTGCTCGACCTCACCGGCGCGGCCTACTACAGCGTCAGCCGCAGCGGCGTGGCGCTGTGGCCGGCGGTCGTCGAGGGCAGCAGCGTCGCGGAGCTCGCGGAACGCCTCGCGCGCGAGTTCTCGCTCGAGCGTGAGGTGGCCGAGCGCGACGTGCGCGGGTTGATCGACTCGCTGCGTGGCGAGGGCCTGCTCGAAGAGCCCCGAGCCTGACGGCTAGGGCAGTGACCGCAGCGCGTTCGAGAGCGCGGCGACGGCATGTGCGGTCGAGATCGTGCGGTAGCGATCCGCGTAGATCGGGCCGGGCGCTTGGAAGCCCCCCGGGTGGTCGGCGTGGGTGTTGCGCAGGCACGGCGCGCACGGCCATGAGCCGTCCTCGCGGCGCGCGTGCAGGAGTCTCGAGACGGCGCTCGACACGAGCGGCGACCAGCCGCCGTCCGCGAGCGCGGCGGCGGTCAGCATCGCCAGATACACGGAGCGCTGCTCGCTGACGAGCAGCTCGCGGGCGACGCTCGAGCTCGCGGGCACGCGGAAGCCGGCGCGCGTCTGCGCCCACAGCGAATAGGCGGGGTCAGTCCACCAGTACGCCGGCAGCACGCTGTCGCGCGCCTGTTCGTCGAGCCACGCGCGCGCCAGGCGGCGCTCCTCGGGATAGAGATCGAGTCGCTCGAGCGACTCGATCACGACCAGCGTCACGTCGGCGTGCGGCATTTCCCACCACGTGCGTGGCTGCTTGTCGGCACGTGTAGAGGCGTAGGTGGCGAAACCGCCCTCCTCGCACTGCGTGGCGATCAGCTGCTCGATCCACGCGGGCGCGAGCTCATGGCCGAGGCCGTGCAGCACCATGATCGCCTGAGCCGTGCTGTCGCTGTCGATGCCGACGCGGCCGTTGTAGCCCCAGCCGGGTCGGCGACGGGCGTTCTCGAGCAGGGCGCGTGCGGCCTGCTCGCGCATCGCGCGCGCCTCGGCGATGTCCTCGAGCAGCAGCGCGACGTGTGCGCTGATCCACTCGGTGGAGGCGCCGGGCGCAAGCATGAAGCCGCGCCACAGGCCGTCCGCGCGTTGCGTGCGCTGCAGAAAGCCGAGGCCCGCGCGCACGCTCTCGTGCAGCTGCGCGCGTAGCTCGGTGCTCGGCTGCGCTGCCCGCGGGCCTGCGCGATGGCGGACGCGAAACAGGCCTTCCCCGACTCGATCGCCGGCGCCGGCGATCAGCATCGGCGCAAAGCGCGCGGTCTGCGCGAGCTCGCTCGGGCTCAGCATTCGAGGACGCCCCTGATGTAGGCGGCGGCGCGCGCGCGGGCGTCCGGCGATGTCGCCTCGGCGCGCTCGAGCACACGACCGACTCCCGCGCTCAGCCTGCTCGCCACCTCCTCGGCGAGCGCGCGCGCGAACACGACGCGGTGCAGGCAGCGCGCGACGTAGAGCAAGCGGTCGGCGCGCGTGTGGTCGCGCATCAGCACGAGCTGGTTGGCGCGCATGCGGCGCATGTCTTCGGCGAGGTCGTTCCAGTCGTCGCTCAGCGCCAGCAGCGCGCCGAGCTCGCGATAGAGCTCGCCCAGGGTCGCGGGGGAGTCGCCGTCGCGCAGGATCGCGCCGACGAACTCGATCGGCAGGACCTTCGCGGGCAGCCGGTCGGCGCGCTCGTCGAACTCGCCGCCATGCATCCGCCGCAGCATCGCAGCGAGGCTCGCGAGCGCGTCCTGGTCGCCGGCGTAGCGCTCGCCGAGGCGCGCAAGCAGCGCATCCCACAGGCCGTAGAGGGCCGCGAGCTCGGGCTCGTCGACGACGATCGCGGCCCGCGGATCGCTTGGTCCGCGCAGGCGGCGCTCGAGGTTCGGGGGGCTGAGCACGCGACCCGCGCGGGCGCCCGCACGTGGGTCCTCGTCGACGAGGCTGTCGGTGAGCGCCACCGCGAGGTTGAACAGCGCGCCGTCGAGCAGCAGCCGCTCGCGTAGTGGATGGCCGGCCGGGCAGCCGATGTCGGCGAGCGCCGAGCCGTGCCAGGCGATGTGATGCAGGTCCCCGGCCGTCTCGGCCCGCGAGGGCATCCGCGAGACGAGGCCGTCGATCCCGTAACGAGCGCACGCGGCCTCGATCTCGGCTTCGCGCAGACCGAGGCTGTCGAGCTCTGGGAGCCGGTCGGGAGCCGCGACGAGCGCGGCGAACGCGTCGGCGACGCGCTCGTCCACCTGCTCCACGATCCTCGGGCCGGCGACGCGCGCGCGCGCGGGCTCCGCCAGATGCAAAACCAGCGGCCGGAGCCGCTGGCTGATGCTGCTTCTAAAGGGCTGGTCTCCCAGCGCTGCGCTCAGGCGCCCCAGGTGCCTTTGTGGTGTTTTTTGCCCCAGGGGGATTTGCCGCCGCCACTAGTCGGCATAGCCATCAGCGTCAGCTCGCCGAGCGAGCCGTGCTTCACGAGCGTAGGGGGCTCGTATGCCTCGGATGCGTCTGCCTCGTGCGTTTGATCGATGTTCGTCCATGTTGTCATCGCCGTCGCCATCCCGTTCACTCGTTTGCAATGCGTACGCTTCTGCGGTGTGTGCGCACGTCCGTACCGCTGTACACGCGAAAGCTAATCATGATGTACGCCTCTCTGTCAAGCACAATTCCAAGGAACGACATGCCGAGCGCCTCCCGGCCAGGTCTGTACGGCTTTGCGGTCGAGCTGGACACGCCGGAGGACGATCTCGGCGCGTGGCTGACGCCCGCGCCCGCCGACTGGCCGGTGTTGCATGTGCGCCGCAGCGT
>JASLHP010000247.1 GCA_030149625.1 Solirubrobacteraceae bacterium | reverse complement strand
CGTAGAAGGCAAGCAGCGCGCCACCGAGCTCACGCAGGTCCGAGACGGCGGCCGCTCGCCCGCCGACGTACGCGCGCGTGCGCCCATCCGAGCCGACGCGGCGGGCGAGCGTCAGCTCCTGCGCATCAGGGCTGATGCGCTCGCCGAGCTGCTCGCGCAGCCAAACCGGCAAGTCGAAGATCCCCTCGACGTACGCCTCGCCGGCGCCCGGGCGCACGATCCCAGGCCGCGCGCGCCCGCCGAGCAGCAGATCGAGCGCGTGCGCCAACACGGTCTTGCCGGCGCCCGTCTCGCCGGTGATCACGTTCAGCCCCGGCGACAGACGCAGCCGCGCCTGCTCGATCAGCAGCAGATTCTCGACGTGTAGCTCTTGCAGCACCGCACGTGGTCTAGCAGCGGCCGGGGACGGATCACGCGCGTGCCTGCCACTTGCCCGCGCGATCGCGGGCCGCAATAATCACGCACAGCGGTTCAGGACGGACACCGCGCCGACATACACTCGTCCGCTAGGGCATGGCTGCCAGTGACATCAATCCGCGCTTCGATCGGGCCTCATCCGAGGAGCCCGAGTGCCTGGCGCCACCGGCTCTGCAGGCGCGTCTGCGGGAGGAGATCAGCCGCGCGGAGCGCCACGGCGTCGGCCTCAGCTGCCTGCTCGTGAAGATCGACAACCTCGAGGAGCTGGCGCGCGAGCACGGCAGCGAGCTGCGCGAGCAGACGCTCGCCTACGTAGCGCACGCGCTGCGACGAGAACTGCGCAGCTTCGATCGGATCGGCCGGCTCGCCGACGGGCAGCAGGCGCCGCCGAGCGGCGATCTGCTGATCGTCCTACCTGGAGCCGACAGCCCGCGCGGGGAGATCGTCGCCAGGCGCGCACTCGAGCGTCTGCGCACGATCAAGGTCGAAGCCGGCGGCGCGCGCCGGGCACTCGAGATCTCAGTGGGACTTGCCGCCTGGCGCGCGGAGACGAGCGCCGAGGAGCTGCTCATGAACGCGTGTGCAGCGCTGCGCACGATCAACGCTCACGCGGTCTGACCCGCGGGAAGCGCATAATCCCCTCCGTGCTCTCCGGATCCGAGCTGTGGCTGCTGCGCCTGATGGCCGACCGCGGGCTGGCGCTGCTGGACGCCAGCAACGTGCTCGTGGTGATCGAGGAGCGCGGCGAGCTGCGTGTGGCCGCGAGCAGCGGCGCCGGCTCCGTACGCAAGCGCATCATGCCGGTGCAGGGCAGCGCGCTTGGTGCGCTCTACCTCGAAGGCAAGGCGCTCGCGCTCGATCGTCCGCGCGGTCAGGAGGCCGCTTGGCTGCACGAACTCGGCTTGGACGCGCGCGCGGCGCTGGTCGAGCCGTTGAGCATGGAGGGCTACGGCGGCGGGCTCGTGATCGCGCTGCGCGAGGACGGAGGCTTTCGCGACCCCGACCGACAGGCGCTCGGCGCGTTCGCGTCGAGCGTCTCCCAACGCCTGGCGGCCGAGCGCTCGGTCGAGATCGAACGGCTGCGCTACGGCATGGAGGCGCGCGAGCGCGAGCGCACGCGCTGGGCGCGCGAGATCCACGACGAGAGCATCCAGGGCATCGGCGCGCTGCGCCTGCAACTCGCCAACGCGCGTGACCAAGGCGACCGGCAGACGCTGAGCGAAGCGGTGGACACGGCGCTCGAGGGTCTCGGCACCGAGATCGACGGCCTGCGCCACCTGATCACCGAGCTGAGGCCCGCGGCGCTCGACGATCTGGGCTTGGCGGCCGCGCTCGAGGCGCTCGCCAGGCGCGCGCAGGCGATCGACGGATTGGAAGTCAAGACCGACATCCACATCGGCGCCGAGCCCACGTCACTCGGCGCCTCCGGCGCGCCCGCGGAAATCGCCGGCGACAGCGGTAGCCGGCGCCTTGACCCGGAGCTCGAGAGCACGATCTACCGCGTCGTGCAGGAGGCGCTCACGAACGTGAGTCGCCATGCGCAGGCGACCAAAGCGGTGATCAGCGTGAGCGAGCGTGACGGCGTCTTGACCGCGTCGGTCACGGACGATGGCAAGGGCCTGCCGGACGCGTCGCGGCTGGGGCCGCGCGGCGACGGCCTGGAGGGCGGCTTCGGCATGTCCGGGATGCGCGAGCGCGCCGAGCTCGTGCGCGGCGAGCGCGAATGGGCGCCGGCGCCCGAGCGTGGCACCGTCATGCGCCTGACGGTACCACTGGCCGGTCGGCCGAGCACGACAGACAGCGCCTACTAGGTCTCCTCGGCGTCGAGCTCGTCGTCGGCGTCGGGTCGCTCGTCGGCGTCGAGGTCCTCCTCCTCGCCGCCGTCACG
This sequence comes from Solirubrobacteraceae bacterium, assembly GCA_030149625.1. Next base: position 1,283 of record JASLHP010000247.1, on the reverse strand, counting down.
GCGCAGCCATCCGGCGAGCTGCTTGCCGACGGAGTTGATCGACTCGCCGGCGTCGCGAAAGCCGTCGCGGATGCGTTCGGAGTAGAACGTCACGGCCTCGCTGCCGTCGGCGCGCGCGTCGACCGGGTCTCCTCGCCGCGGGTACTCGCCGCCGACGATGCGGTCGAACTCGCCCGACTGCACCCAAGCCATCAGCTCGTGAGTGCGCTTGACCGGCATCGGATGCGTGACGCCGAGGTCCAGCATCAGCCGCGTGAGGCGCTCGAGGCCCGAGCCCTTCTCCTTGTAGTCGAGACCCTGGCGCATGAACAGGTCGAGGTCGAGCTGATCGACCATCGCGCCTGCCGCGAGCGACATCAGCGTGCGGCACACGACGAGCGGGTCGCGCGTGACGAGCGCGGCGGCGCGGTCGGCGCTCAGCTCGGTCGCGCGTCCCCACTCCATCAGCGCGGAGCGCACCGGCGCCAGCGGCAGCGGCAGACGCGCGCTGCGGGTCATCAGCACGAGGATCGCGAGCGCGGTTCGGTACAGCTGGTGATCGGAGAGGATGTGCGCGGCCTCGTGCGCGAGCACCGCGCGCCGCTGACGCGCGTCGAGCAGTTGCACGAGCTCGGACTGGACGACCACGATCGGTCTGCGCGCACCGATCGCCATCGCGTTCGGAGCCGGATACTGGGTCAGATAGAGGTCCGGCACCTCGTCCATGTCGAGCGTCGCGTACGCGATCGCGTGCTCGCGGTAGACATCGCCGAGCTGCTCTTCGGAGAGCCGCACCGAGGAGCCGAGATAGCTCTGTCGCAGGGCGCGCTCGTAGCCGAGCTCGATCAGCTTGCGAACGACGGTGTCGAGGTAGGGAATCGAGCCGAGCGCCGCTGTCGCCGCGCGGTCGGCCGGATGCTGGAAGGCACGCGGCGAGATGTCCGTCAGCCGGTAACCCTCGGCGGGGACGCTGGATCCCGGGGAAGCCATAGCCTCAGCGTACAGCCTGCGGGCTGCTAGTCGGCGAGGCCAGTGCGGCGCACGTACGCGGTGATCTCGGCGCGCGACGAGAACCCGAGCTTCTCGATCGCGCGTGCGCGGTAGGTCTTGACTGTGCGCTCCGCGACGTTCAGCTGCTCGGCGATCTCGGGGTTCGTGTAGCCATTGGCGATCAGGCGTACGACCTCGCGCTCGCGCTCAGAGAGGACGACGCCGTCGGCGGCGCCGTCCTCGCCTGTGGCCATCAGCGCACCGAGCCGCGGGTGCAGGTAGTTGCCACCGGCGACGGCCAGACGGAACGCCTG
>JASLHP010000235.1 GCA_030149625.1 Solirubrobacteraceae bacterium | reverse complement strand
GCTCGTTCGCCTTCGTGCACTCATAGGCGTTGGCGAAGTGCGAGCCGAGGATCTCCTTCTGGCGCATCCACAGGATCGCCACGTTGAAGTCGACGTCGATGCCGGTCGTGCCAGCGCAGATCACGATTTTGCCGAATGTCTTGGCGGTGAACACGGACACGGGCAGGGTGGCTTTGCCGACGTGCTCGAAGACGATATCGGGGGCATCGCCGAGGATGCCTTTGACGCGCTTGGCGAAAGCCAACGCAACCTTCGAGCGCGCCTTCTCCTCGTCGGGTGTCTCGCCGCCCTTGCGCATCATCCCCGCGAACTCGCCCCGATCGATGTAGTCGACGGCACCGAGCCGCTTGACGAGCTCGCCCTTCTCGGCCGAGGAGACAACGCCCACGCAGTTGGCGCCGGCGGCGGCGCACAGCTGCGTCGCGAACACGCCGAGGCCACCCGCGGCGCCCCAGATCAGCACGTTCGCGCCGGCCTGCAGCTTGCAGCGCGTGATCAGCATCCGGTAGGCGGTGAAGTACACGAGCCCGTAGGACGCGGCCTCCTCCCACGTGAGCGCCCGCGGCTTCGGCAGCAGCTGCTGGGCCTGGACCTTGGTGAACTGCGCAAACGAGCCCCACGTCGTCTCGTAGCCCCAGATCCGCTGCGACGGCGCGGCCATCGGGTCCAGCCCATGCACCTCGGGATCCTCGTAGGAGGCCTGGTTGCAGTGCACCACGACCTCGTCGCCGACCTTCCAGCGAGTCACGCCGGCGCCGACCTTCCACACGACCCCGGAGGCGTCCGAGCCGCCGATGTGGTGGCCGAACTCGGGGTGGTCGCCGTACTTCATCACCGACACCGGCTTGCCGAGCGCCGCCCACACGTTGTTGTAGTTGACGCCCGCGGCCATCACGCGCACGATCACCTCGAAGGCGCCCGGCTCGGGGACTTCGATCTCCTCGATCTGGAACGCGTCCTTCGGATCGCCGTAGCGCTCCTCGCGGATCACCCACGCGGCCATCGTCGCGGGCAGCTCGCCGGGCTCGACGTCTACGGCTGACACTTGTTGAAGATCGATCGCCACGTGCTCTGGAACCTCGTCGGTAGGGGTCGGGGAACGTGCCCAATCCTACCCCGAGGGAGGCCGCGAGGTGTGGCGGAGCTCGTGGCGCCACACGAGGCGGCGGCCCGGCCAGTCCTCGTCGAGCGCCGTCGGGGAAGATCCGGCCCGCGAGAGCGGGGTAGTCTTGTGGTCGTGCGAGCGATCCCCGGCACAGACCTCGATGTCTCGGAGATCTGCCTCGGCGGCAACGTCTTCGGCTGGACCGCCGATCGCGACGCGTCCTTCGCGGTGCTCGACGCGTTCCTCGCCGGCGGCGGCAACTTCATCGATACGGCCGACAGCTACAGCGCCTTTGCGCCCGGCAACTCCGGCGGCGAGTCCGAGACCATCCTCGGCGAATGGCTCGCGGCGCGCACGGACGCCCGCGAGCGCGTGGTGCTCGCGACGAAGGTCGGCAAACACCCGCGGTTCAAGGGGCTCTCGCCGGACAGCATTCACGCTGCCGCCGAGGCCTCGCTCGGACGCCTCGGCACCGATCGCATCGACCTCTACTACGCGCACTCGGACGACCCGAGCACGCCGATCGAGGACAGCCTCGCGGCGTTCGCCACGCTGATCGAGCAGGGCAAGGTCCGTCACGTCGCCGCCTCCAACTACGGCGCGCCGCGCCTGGCCGAGGCGCTCGCGGTCGCGGAGCGCGAGCGCCTGCCGCGCTACGTAGCGCTGCAGCCCGAGTACAGCCTCCTCGAGCGCCGCGTCTACGAGGGCGAGCTGATGGAGCTGTGCGAGCGCGAGGGCCTCGCGTGCATTCCCTACTGGGGCCTCGCGAGCGGATTTCTCACGGGCAAGTACCGTCCCGGCGGGCCTGACGTGGACAGCCCGCGCGCGGGCGCCGCCGCGGCCAGGCTGGACGAGCGCGGGATCGCCGTGCTCGAGGCGCTCGACGAGGTCGCCGCGGCCCATCGCGCCGAGGTCGCGACCGTCGCGCTCGCGTGGCTGCTGGCGCAGCCGACGGTGCTCTCGCCGATCGCCAGCGCCCGTAACGCCGAGCAGCTGGGGCCGCTGCTGGCGGTGCCGGGATTGGAGCTGAGCGGCGAGGAGGTCGCGAACCTCGCCGCGGCGGCCGGCTGACAGCACGACGATGGACCCTGAGACGTTCAGAGAGGCGCTCGCCGGCGTCTGCACGCCGGTCTCGGTCGTGACGAGCCATCGCGCGGGGCGCCCGCACGGCACCACCGTCAGCGCCTTCTGCTCGCTGTCGCTCGAGCCGCCGCTCGTGCTCGTCTCGCTCGCCCGCAGCTCCGACCTGCTCGCGATCGTGACCGAGTCTCGCGTCTTCGGGATCAACGTGCTCAATCACGGACAGCAGGATCTCGCCCTCAACTTCGCGCGCAAGGGGGCCGACAAGTTCGACGGCGTCGACTGGCGGCTCGACAGCGGCGTGCCGCGCATCGCCGGCGCGGCCACCTGGCTCGTCTGCCGGCTCGAGCAGCTCCACGAGGGCGGCGATCACCTGATCGCCGTCGGCCGGGTCGAGCACGCCGAGAGCTCGACCGGCAACCCGCTGCTCTACCGCTACAGGGAGTTCGGCACGATGACGCGCACCTCAGGCGGTGAGCTCTGATCCGGCCGTCGTGGCGGATGACGCGCGCGACACCGCCGCGCCCAGCCGCTGGACGGGACCGCCGAGATCGCGTACGCTCGCTGGGAAGTGCCCGATTCAGAGCCTCCCGACGACGCCGACCAGAGCCCCGCCGAGCAGGGCCCGAACATCATGATGCCGCCGGAGGAGTTCGCCGGCAAGTGGGCCAACGCGGCCTCGATCGCGCGCACGCCGCACGAGTTCACGCTCGACTTCATGCGCATCGGGCCGCAGGGCCAGCAGGGGATGGTCGTCTCACGCGTGTCGTTCTCGCCGCTGCTGGCCAGCCAGCTGCTCGACCTGCTCGGCGAACAGTGGCAGGCGTACACTGAAGAGTCGGGCATACCCCCCGAAGGCGAAGGCGATGAGTGAAGAGCCCGAAGCACAGCCGTTCAAAGCTCGCGAGCAGATCGAGCCGACGTCGCTGCCGCTGAGGGGACCGAACGTTCTCAGCACGTTCGACACGCCACCGCATCCCGACGCGGTCAAGGCTCAGGACGCGTCGATCCGCAAGCACCTGCAGGATCGCAAGCCGCGCTTGGGCGAGCAGTAGCCCGAGACCACCGGCTTTGATCGGCGCTCAGCCGGCGCGGGTCGGGAACGGCAGCTCGAGCACCTCCGCCGGCGCGCCGAGCTCGCCAACGCTCACGACGCTGCCGGGCTCGGCCTCGCGCCGCACGAGCGCGAGCGCGATCGGGCCAAGCGCGGGGGAGAGGACCGCGCTGCCGACGCTCCCGACCGGTCGCTCGCCGAGCAGCAGCCGCTCGCCGCGGACTGCCGGCGACGACAGGCGCAAGCCGCGTAGATGGCGGTTGGGCCTGCCCTTGTAATGCAGCCGCGCGACCGTCTCCTGGCCCACGTAGCAGCCCTTCGTGAAGCTCACCGCGCGCTCGTTCAGGCCAGCCTCCTGGGGAATGACGCCGGCGTCGAGGTCGATCCCGTAGCGCGGCCTCCCGCGCTCGACGCGCAGGCACTCCGCGGCCGCATGGGACACCGGCAAGGCACCACGTGCGCTCAGCGCATCGCCGAGCGCACGCGTGGCGGATGCGTCGCAGAGCAGGTCGACGCCGACGTCCGTACGCACCGCCAGGGCGCGCAGAGCGTCGATCTCGACATCGGCATTCGCGTGCTCGCGCTCCGATAGACGCTCGGCGCCGGCGAGCGCCGCGGCATCGGGGCCGATCAGCGACAGCAGGCCACGCTCGAGCGTGCGCTTGTGCAGCTCGACGTCGTAGCCGACCTTGAAGCGGCGGATCATGTCGAACAAGCTCTGCAGCGCCACGCGCTCGGTGTCGAGCAGCAGCCGCGACGGTGGCGCCTCGCGGTCCTCGCCCACCGCCAGGATGCGCAGGTCGCCGAGCATCTTGCCCTTGTGGGTGAGGAACGCCGCGTAGCAGCCCTCACCGGGACGCAGCGTCATCAGCTCGTTCGTGACCTGTCCGTTGAGGAACTCCAGCGCGTCGGCGCCCGTCAGCGCGAGCTTGCCCCGATCGGAGCGATCGAGCACGCCACAGCCCGCGACGAGCGCCGTGTACTCGCGCTCCAACGCGTCCGGCTCGGCGTTCGCCGCCGGTCCCGTGGCGGCGGGCGCCGGCACGGTCGCCGTGTCGTCTGAGATCCGGTCCGCGCGCAGGCTAGCCATTGGTTCGAGAATAGCCGCGCTAGGCTTGCGCTCGATGGCTTTCGCCGAAGACTTCCAGCGGCTCGCCGACTCGCTGCCCGAGGACTGGACCGATCTCGAGCTCGATCTGCGGATCGCCGACGAGTCGCGCTACGTCGAGGCCGCCCTGTACCTGGCGACGTGCAACGCGCGTCCCTACTCCCACCACGACTGGCACTGGCGGCTACTGGTGGCCCACCACTTCGGTCACGCCGCCGCGGCACCGACCGTGCACGGCGCGCTCGGCCTGCTCGACGAAGCCGGCATCGAGGGCGAGCTGATCGTGCGCGAGGTTCGCAGCGGACGCGTGGAGGTCACGCAGATGTGGGGCCGCCCGCAGTCCGCGCGCGAGGAGTTTCGCCGCCTGCGGGCGCAGTAGCCGATGGCGCGGGTGCTGGCGCTGACCCGCGACCTGCTGTTCGGCTCGCAGGTGCAGGGCGCGCTCACGCGCGCCGGCCACGAGGTCGAGCTGATCGCCGACGAGCCGCGGTTGAGGGTGCGCGTGCTCGCCGACCGTGAGGCATCCGAGCCGGCGCGGGTGCTCGTCGTCGATCTGACCGACGGCGAGCTGGACGGCGCGGCGGTCGTCGCGTCGCTTGGGCGCGATCCCGGTCTCGGCGCGACCCGCACGCTGGGCTTCTACTCGCACGTCGAGACCTCCGCGCGCGAGCGCGCGGAGCGCGCCGGCTTCGATTTGGTGGTTCCGCGCTCGCGCATGGCCCGGGAAGGGCCGACGCTCGTGGCGGGACTGATCGCGGCGCCGTAGCCGTAGCCCTGGTCGGTGGCTCGGCGCGAGCGCGCTAAGCCACGCGCGCGCGAGCCCGGCGCAGCAGCGGGTGATCCGGTTGCGCTCCTGGCCCGGGCAGGGCGCGCGCGTCGCGCACGGACAGCTTCGCGCCGCAGGTCGCGCACACGCGGTGCTCGTCGACGGCGCCGCCGCAGCCACGGTGCTCGAGCAGCACCACCGGTCCGCCTGGGGGCACGGCGTAGCGGTCGCCCCACTGCATCAGCGCGACGATCGTCGGCCACAGGTCGAGACCCTTCTCGGTGAGGCGATATTCGCAGCGCGGCGGGCGCTCCCGATACTGACGCTTCTCGAGCACGCCCTGCTGCTGCAGCCGCGCGAGGCGCGTCTGCAGCACATTGCGCGCGATGCCGAGGTTCTCCTGGATCTCGTCGAAGCGGCGCAGGCCCAGGAACACGTCGCGCACGATCAACAGCGACCAGCGCTCGCCCACCACCGCGAGCGCGCCGGCGATGCTGCACGTCTGATTGTCGTAGTCGTTTCTCAGCACCGTGCGGGCATTCTAGCCGATCGAGTTGCATGATGCAACTCATGTGCTATGGTCCGTTTCATCATGCAACGCAAATGGCGCGTCTCACTGATCGTGTGTGTCGGGGTGTTCATGGCGAGCCTCGATCTGTTCATCGTCAACATCGCCTTCCCGGCGATCTCCAAGCACTTCGGGGGCGCCTCGCTGGGCTCGGTGTCGTGGATCCTGAGCGGCTACGCGATCGTGTTCGCGGCGCTGCTCGTGCCCGCCGGTCGCTGGGCGGACGCGTTCGGGCGCAAGCGCGCGTTCGTGCTCGGTCTCGGCGTGTTCGTGGCGGCGAGCGCGGCGTGCGCGCTGGCGCCGTCGGTCGACTTCCTGATCGCCGCGCGAATCGTCCAAGCGGCGGGCGGCGCGCTGATGTTGCCGACCTCGCTGGGGCTGATGCTGCCGGAGTTCGGGCCGCACGAGCGCCACGTCGCGATCGGCGTCTGGGCCGCCACCGGCGGGATCGCGGCGGCGGCGGGCCCGCCGCTGGGCGGACTGCTCGTACAGGCCGACTGGCGCTGGGTGTTCCTGGTCAACGTGCCGATCGGTGTCGCGGGCCTCGGCTTCGGGCTGCGGACGCTGGCGGAGCGCCGCGAAGCGGCTGCCGGACGCCCGGACGTGCTCGGTGCGCTGGGCCTGATCGTGGCGATCGGCTCGCTGGTGGTGGCGATTGTCAAGGGGCAGGAATGGGGCT
>JASLHP010000205.1 GCA_030149625.1 Solirubrobacteraceae bacterium | reverse complement strand
CCCGCGATCGGTAGATCGGCGTGTCGTCCCATCGCCATGCCGCAGTTGGGGCAGAAGCTGTCTTCGCTGCTATGGATGGCTGCGCAGCGCGGGCATGCCGTGACGCCGGCCTCGCGCAGGACCGTGATCGGCAGGCGCTCGCCGATCGTGCGTTCGATCGCGCGCAGCTCACCGTCGATCTGCGCGAGCGTCGTCAGCTTGGCGAGCACGAGCGCGTCGTTGCGCTGCCCAAAGCGGTGGAGGTTGAAGACGAGGCCGCCGAGATCGCGATACGCGAGCTCGCGTGCCTTGCGCAGGAAGCGTGCGCGACGGCGTGCGCGGCCACGCGATTGGAAGCCGGGCGGCTGTGAGGGAGGCCCGTCGGCCCCGCCTGCGGGCGCGCTCGCGGCGTCCGGCGTCGCTGCGGCTGGAGGGTCATCCTGCGCTGGCGGCGAGGACGCCGTGGTGGTCGTGCCGGTGTGATCCACGTCTGATTCATGCTATCCGCACGGCTTCGCGGCCGCGCAGGCAAGCGCTACGTCGAGCGGCGGCGCGCGGAGCGCCTGCGTGGTTGCGCCAGCGCTTCGCGCCAAGCGTCGAGAACGCGCGCGGCGAGCTTCGGTGCCGAGAAGCGCCAGGCGCTCGCGCGGCCCTCGATGCGCGGATCGGTCTCGCGCAGATGCGGCTCGAGCGCCGCTCGCCATCGTGCGAGCTCGAACGGCGCGCACAGGGTGCCCGCGACGTCTTCCATCGCGACCGGGTGGATGCCCACTGGCGTAGCCAGAACCGGCACGTCGCACGCGAGCGCCTCGAGCACGGCAAGCCCGAACCCCTCGTGGTCGGATGGCATCAGCACCGCGTTCACCGCGTTGACCCACAGCGGCGTGCTCGCGGGATCGACGCCGCCGAGCGCGAGCAGCTCGACGTCGGCGTCGCGTGCCAGCGCGAGCGCGCGGTCGTAACGCTTGATCGCGCGCGCGGGATCGGCGGCGAACAGCAGATATGGCTTGCGCTGATCGAGCCCCAGCTCGGTGCGTGCATGTGTTCGCGCGATCGGGTGAAAGCGCTCGAGGTCGACGCCGCACGGCAGCACGTGCGCGCGCTCTCGCGCGCGCCGGCCTGGCAGTTCGGCGGCAAGCGGGCTCGACACGGCTGCGAGCAGGTCGATCCAGCCGAGCGCGGCGCGGGTGATCAGCCGCGTGCGGGGATGGCGCATGTCGTGGCCGTGGACTGTCAGCGCGCGCACACGCGCGGGCACCGCGAGGATCGGCCAAGCGGTGAGACCGTAATGCGCGTGCACGATGTCAAAGCTCGGCGAGGTGCGACGCCGGATCGGCGCTGCTCCGTAGCGCCGGCGTAGATCGAGCGAGGCCTCGGCGAGCGCGCGTGGCCCGGGCGGAAACTCATACAGCTCGATCTCGACCTCGTGCTCGCCGAGGTCGCGCAGCGCGGCGACCTGGTCGCGCACGAACGTGCCGCGCTCAGGATTGGCGGCGTCGGGCAGCATGTTGGAGACCACGAGCGCGCGCAAGACCCCTCGACCGTAGCGCTCTGGAATGATGGCGCGCGTGGACATCGAATCGATCGAACGCAGCTACGGTCGCGCCGCCGACGGGCTGCGCCCGACAACGATCGAGCCGGGCTTCGTGCGGACGGCTACGGGCTCGGCGCTGATCTCCGTCGGCGAGACGCGCGTGATCTGCACGGCTTCGGCGCAGGAGGGCGTGCCGCGGTGGATGAATGGCCAGGGGCGCGGCTGGGTGACGGCCGAGTACGGGATGCTGCCGGCCTCCACGGGCGATCGCAAGCAGCGCGACGCCACGCGCGGACGCCAGGACGGTCGCACGATCGAGATCCAGCGCCTGATCGGGCGTTCGCTGCGAGTCGTCGTCGACTTCGCTGCGCTCGGTGAACGCACCGTGTACCTCGACTGCGACGTGCTGCAGGCCGACGGCGGCACCCGCTGCGCGTCGATCACCGGCGCCTACGTGGCACTGGCGCTGGCGTGTGGGCGGCTGCAGGCCGAGGGCCGCCTCGCGAGCTCACCGCTAAGGGGCTCGGTCGCGGCCGTCTCTTGCGGGATCATCGGCGGGGTGGCGCTGCTCGACCTCGACTACCCCGAGGACTCGACAGCCGAGGTCGACGCGAACGTCGTCATGACAGGCGGCGACGGCTTGGTCGAGGTGCAGGCCACAGCCGAGCGCACACCGCTGTCCCGAGCGCACCTGGACGAGTTGCTCGCGCTCGCGGCGAGCGGCATCGAGCGACTCCGCGCCAGCCAGGAGCAGGCGATCGCGGCGGGCGGCTGAGCGGTGAGGCTGCTGCTGGCCACCCACAATGAGCACAAGCGTCGTGAGTTCGCACGGCTGTTCGAGCACGCAGCGGGCGGCTGGGCGATCGATGCGCTACCGGACTCTGTGACGATGCCTCCGGAGGACGGCGACACGTTCGCCGCGAACGCGTTCGGCAAGGCCCGCGCGGCGGCGAGGGCGACGGGACGCGTGAGCATCGCCGATGACTCCGGCATCGCCGCCGCCGCGCTCGGCGGCGCGCCGGGCGTGCGCTCGGCCAGATACGCGGGGGAGCACGCCACCGACGAGCAGAACCTCGAGAAGCTGCTGCGCGAGGCGCCCACCGACAGCCCGCTGGAGTACGTATGCGCGATCGCCTACGTCGATCCCGCGAGCGATGCCGAGCAGCTGTTCGAAGGCCGCTGCTCGGGGCGGCTCGCCGAGGAGCCGCGCGGGAGCGGGGGATTTGGCTACGACCCCGCGTTCCTGCCGGACGCTGCGCCATCGGGGATGACGATGGCGCAGCTGAGCGACGAGCAGAAGGATGGCATCAGTCATCGCGGGCGTGCCGCGCGGGAGCTGCTGCGGTGGCTCGAAGCGGCTAGCGCAGGTTGATCGCGGCGGATGCGGCGACGGCTATGCCCAGTCCGGCGTAGCCGGTGTAGCCGGCGAGCAGCAACAGCAGCGCTGTGACGAGCGCCACGAGCACCGTCACGAGCCATGCCACGCGCGCGATTGCCATTGCCGTATTCTTGCGGATGCGCCCGTTCGTATGGGATTGCGCGTGTCCGCACGCGGTGTTAGCTTCGTTACAACGGTTTCACGAACGAGGAGGGCGACGTGACAAAGTCCGAGCTGGTCGACCAGGTGGCGGATCGCGCCGATCTGACCAAGCAGGATGCCTCGCGGGCGGTGGATGCGGTGCTTGCCACCGTCGAGGATGCGCTGCGACGTGGTAGCGAAGTTTCGGTTTCGGGATTCGGCAAGTTCCATGTGAGCGAGCGCGGTGCGCGCGTGGGGGTCAATCCGCGCACCGGCGAGCGGATCCAGATCGCCGCATCGCGGGTTCCGCGTTTCACCGCCGGCAGTGGCCTGAAGAGCGCAGTGAAGGGTCGCTGAGGGCGGCGCGTTCCTTCGGCGACACTCTCGCGGCACAGGTTGCCGAGCGCGAGTCGCAGCTCGTGCTCGGCCTCGACCCGGATCCCGGCTCGCTGTGGCCGAGTAGGCCGAGCGGTGTCACGCGGGCGCTGGCAGGATCGCCGCCGGCGCAGGCCGCGGCTGACGCGGTCCTAGCGCATTGCCGCGCGCTGCTCGACGCCACCGCGCACGCGTGTGTGGCGGTCAAGCCGCAGCTGGCGCGCTTCGAGCTGCTGGGCGCGGCCGGATGGGTCGTGCTGGAAGCGGTGGTCGAGCATGCGCGCAGCCTCGGGCTGCTGGTGATCGCGGATGCCAAGCGCGGTGACATCGACGTGAGCGCGCGTGCGTATGCCGGGGCGTTGCTCGGTGGCGCTGAGAGCCCGTTCGGCCGGCTCCCCGGCTTGGGCGCGGATCTGGTGACGGTCAACCCGCTGATGGGCCGCGACGCGATCGAGCCGTTCGTCGTCGCGGCGCGCGAGGCGGGCGCGGGCGTGCTCGTGCTCGTACGCACGTCGAATCCGGGCGCGCGCGACATCGAGGATCTGCGGTTGGCGGACTCGGGTACGGTGTGGGAGCGGATCGCGTCGCTCGTGGACGTGCTGGGCGCGGCCGGGGTGGGCGAGGCCGGCGTCAGCGACGTCGGCGCGGTCGTCGGCGCGACCGAGCCCGGGCATCTCGAGCGGGCTCGCGAGCTGATGCCCGCCGCGGCGTTCCTGCTCCCGGGCGTGGGTGCACAGGGAGGGCGCGTGGAGGACCTGGCGGCGGCGTTCGCGCCGGGTCGCGCGGGGGGACTGGTGTCGGCCTCGCGCAGCATCGCGGACGCGCATCGCGCGGTCGGCGGCGAGCCCGCGGCCGCCGCGTGCGCAGAGGCCGAACGACTGCGTGAGAGTGCGTGGGAGCTGTCCGGCCATGCGATGCGTGTCGGCTAGCGAGCCGGCGCGCCGGCGCGCCGGCTCGCGCGGCCGCGAGCTCATCGCGGTTGCCACACGAAAGCGTTTCGCTAGCCTTTGTGTGATGTACGCGTGGACATCGTCTGAGGTCCGGGCGTATCGGTATCTAGGAGAGTCAGAATGATCATCACGGTCACGCTCAACGCGGCGATCGACAAGTCGCTCGCGGTGCCGAGTTTCAGGCTGGGCCGGCGCCATCGCACAGTGGATCAGCGCACGATGGCTGGCGGTAAGGGCGTGAACATCGCGCGCACGCTGAAGGCGCTCGGCCAGCCGGTGATCGCGACGGGCTTCGCGGGCGGTGCGACGGGCACGCACATCGTCGAGCAGCTCACCGAGGAGTCGATCCTCAACGACTTCGTTCGCATCCGCGAGGAGTCGCGCACGAACACGTCGGTGCTCGATCCGACCACCGGCGAGCAAACCGAGATCAACGAACGCGGCCCGGCGGTGTCGACGCGCGAGGTCGAGCTGTTTCGCGACAAGCTCGTGTACCTGGCGCGTGGGGCGGCGATCGTGGTGTTCGCGGGCTCGCTGCCGCGCGGCGTCGAGCCGGACTTCTACGCGTCGCTGATCAGGGATCTGGAGCGCCTGGACGTGGTCACGGTCGTGGACACCGATGGCGAGCCGCTGCGCCAGGCGGTGCGCGCGGAGCCGGATGTGGTCTCGCCGAACGTGCTCGAGGCGGAGGAGCTTGTCGGTCACGAGTTCGCGGGCGAGGAGGATCGCACGCTGGCCGTGGCGGAGATCGCCGCGCTGGGGCCGCGCGAGGCGATCATGACGCTGCCCGACGGCTGCTTTGCGCAGGTGCTCGTGGACGGTCAGCGGCTGCTCAAGCGCGCGAGCATCGAGCCGCGCGAGTCGGTCGCGAGGAGTGGCTCGGGCGACGCGTTCCTGGCGGGCTACGTGGCGGCGCGCTACGAAGGCCGTCCGCCCGATCAATGTCTGCGCTTCGGCGTGGCGTGCGGCGCGGAGTCCACCGCGCGTCTGGGCGCGGGTCTGATCGATCCGCGCGAGGCGCGGCGGCTGATGGGCAGCGTCGAGCTGACGGTGATCGACCTCTCAGCTGAGGTCGCCTGACTGAGCGAGTCGGCCGAGCTCGGGCATGCGGCGAGCCGTTCGCTCAGCCGCCCGCGACGTCCCGCCGCAGCAGCGTGAGATAGGCGGCGATCAGGGCGGGTACGCCGTAGAGCGCGCAGACCCAGGCGGAGTGCGCGATCGGGGTCCAGTCGGTGGGCGTGCGCAAGAGGCCCTGCCAAGCCTGCAGCTGATCGGTGAGCAAGTAGGGCTGGATCGCTTCCAGGCCCGGAATCTGGGCAACGATGAACAGCAGGATCACGAGCCCGATCGTGCCGACGACCGCGGCCGCGCTGTTGCGAGTGGCGGTGGAGAGCAGCACGCCGACGCCGACGAGCGCGAACAGCGGGATCAGGTAGACGGCGTTGGCGGCGAACACGAGCAGCAGCGCTTCGGGTGCGGACACGACGGTGCCGGAGAACGTCGTGACGGAGTGAAAGCCCCACGAGGCGACGCCGGCGATGCTGGCGACGGCGGCCGACAGGAACACGGCTATCGCAGCGTAGGTCATGGCGGCGAGGGCCTTGGCGGCGAACACCTGCCCGCGGTCGACCGATCGTGTGAGGATCGTCTTGAGAGTGCCGTTGGCGTCCTCGTTGGCGAGGATGTCGCCGGACACGAGCGCGGCGGCTAGCGGCAGGAAGAAGCCGGACATGAACAGCAGCATCAACACGGGCGTCGCGAGGCCGGATTGGGTGATCTCGCTGGCGAAGACGTTCTCGTGGCGATCGTGGCCGTGGTGCAGGCTCTCGAAGACGACGAAGATCAACGGCAGGACGATCATCAGGCCCAGGCCGAGATACGTGCGGACTTGGCGTGTCAGCTTGCGCAACTCCCAGCCGTAGATCGTCACCGTCGACGGGCGCCGGCGACGCACGAGCGCGGGCCCGGGCGCGGACGAGCGCGCCGTGGCGGTATCAGCCGTGCCGCTCACACGAGCTCCAGTGCCTTCGGGCTCGTGCCGTCGCTACCCTCGGTCAGCCTGAAGAACAGGTCCTCGAGCGTCGCGAGCTCGGGAGTCAGCGCGAGGATCGCGATGCCGGCACGTCCGAGCGCGAGCGACAGCTCGCCGACGTGCTGCTCGTCGGCCTGGATGCTGAGGCCGTGCTCGCCCGTGCAGGCGTGCTCGATCCCGTCGTGACCACGCGCCAGCTCCAACGCGCGTCCGTCGTCGCTGGTGTGCAGCCGGTAGCTCGCGCCGCCCTGACGGCGCAGGTCGGCGAGCGCGCCCTCGTAAACGACGCGTCCGCAGTCGACGATCGCGACGCGGTCGCACAATTCCTGAACCTCGGGGAGCTGGTGGCTGGAGAGCAGCACGGTGATGCCTTCCTCGGCGAGGCGCCTGATCAGCGCGCGCATGTCGCGCATGCCGGCGGGGTCGAGCCCGGTCGCGGGCTCGTCGAGAATCAGCAGTCGCGGCCGGCGCAGGAGCGCGGCGGCGATGCCGAGTCGCTGGCGCATGCCGTGGGAGTAGCCGCCGACCCTGTGCTTGGCGCGCGGGGCGAGCTCGACGACGTCGAGCGCCTCCTCGATGCGCGTGGCGGCGCCGTCGCCGTCGAGCGCGGCGAGCAGTTGCAGGTTCTTGCGCCCCGTCAGGTACGGATAGAAGCGCGGCGCCTCGACGAACCCGGCGACGCCGTCGAGGGCGCGCGCGCCTTCGCGCAGCGGGTCGCGGCCGAACAGCTCCGCGGCGCCCGCGGTGGGGGTGATCAGGCCGAGGATCATGCGCAGCGTCGTGGTCTTGCCGGCGCCGTTGGGGCCGAGGAATCCGTAGACGTCGCCGCTGCGCACATTGAGGTCGATGCGGTCGACCGCGAGCACGTCCCTGTAGCGCTTGACCAGCCCGCGTGCCCGGACCGACGGAGCCTCGCCGTCGCTGCGCCAGGATGGCGCTTCGCCGTCGCCCGCGGGCGACGCGCCATCGCTCACGCTAGAGC
>JASLHP010000204.1 GCA_030149625.1 Solirubrobacteraceae bacterium | reverse complement strand
TCATGGCCGGACCTCCTCATCTCATGGGGTCAGCCGGAGCCTTCTCTCCGGCCAGACAAACCCCCGCGAGGAGTGTCCGGCCATCCACCACGCCGATCAACCCCACGGGCTAACCGCCATAGGGTCTAGCCCGCTCAGCTCGGCGCCTGAAGTTCAAGCGCCAAGTGCGAACAGCGGCCACCGGCCCGGCACGCCCCTGAGCTCGTGAAAGCCACGCTCCTCAAACGCGAAGGGGCCGCCGACAACGGTGCCGAACACGGTGCCGGATACGAGCACCTCGCCGCCAGCGGCCAGACCGCTGACGCGCGAGGCGATGTGCACAGCCATGCCGCCCACGTCCTCGCCGATCAGCTCGCACTCGCCGGTGTGCACGCCGATGCGAACCTCGATGTCGAGCTCGCGCGCCGCGCGTCTGATCGCGAGCGCGCAGCGCAGCGCACGCGAGGGCGGTCCGTCAAACGTCGCGAGAAAGCCGTCGCCGACGGTCTTCACCTCGCGCCCGTCGAAGCGTGCGAGCTGCGCGCGCACCCGCTCGTCGTGATGGGCGAGCAGATCGCGCCAGCGGCCATCGCCGAGTCGCGCCGCGCGCGCGGTCGCCTCGACGATGTCGGTGAACAGCACCGTGAGCAGCGCCCGCGAGAATTCGCCGCCGCCGCTGCGCACGCCCGTCAGGAACTCCTCGACCTCCTCGACGATCGCGTCGCTGTCGCCGACGAACGGCAGCGAGTCGATGCCGGCCAGCTCGACGTAGCGTGCGCCCTCGATGTGCTCGGCGAGGTAGCGGGAGTGGCGCACGTCCCAGACACGCTCCTGCGGACGGTGCATGATCAGCGTTGGCACGCGTATCTGCTCGAGCTTCTCGCGCACGTCGAGGTCGACCCTCGCGCTGGCGATGACGCGGGCCTCGCCGGGGCTCGCGGCGAGGCGCTGCATGCGCGCGAACCAGGCCGCGAACGTCGGGTCCTCGGCCATCGACGGCGCAAGTTCCGCGACCGCGCCGCCGCCAACGTCGCCCCACGACGCGACTGCGCGCTCGCTCATCGCCGCGCGCTCCTCGGTGGTCATCGCCCACTCGTAGTCCGGCGCCCACGACGTGCGCGCGATCGATGCGTACATGATCAGCGCGCCCACGCGCTCGGGATGGTCTGCCGCGAGCAGCGCTCCCACCAGTCCGCCCTGCGCGTAGGTGATCAGCGCGGAGCGTTCGCTGCCAGCCGCGTCGAGCACCGCCAGAGCGTCACGCGCCTCCTGCTCGAGCGTATAGGCGTCCAGCACCCGCTCGGACAGGCCGGTGCCCCGACTGTCGAAGATGATCAGGCGGCTGAACGTCATCAGCCGCTCCAGGAAGCGGCGGTTTGCCGGTGCCTCCCAGAGGTGCTCGAGCTGCGTGAGCCAGCCGGCGAGGAACAGCAGGTCGAGCGGGCCATCGCCGGCGACCTGGTAGGCGATGCTCGCATCGCCGCTGCGCGCGTAGCGCGTGGTCGGCGCCATCACGCCTCTTCGATCAGCGTGCGAAACGGCGCCGACGGCTCGACGCTCGCGCCGGCGGCGTGCACGCGGTCTGACAGCCACAGGTCGGAGGTGACCACGCGGATCGTGCCCGGCTCCGCCTCGGCCACGAGCAGACGCACGATCTCATCGTCGGCGGAGTCCCGGCGCGGGCGCGGCGCGTAGGCGACCTCGATCACCGTCGAGCGGATCGGCGGCGAGGGCGGCTGCTCGAAGACGACCGTCACGTCCTCGCCGCTGTCGGCGACCCAGCGCTCGAGCATGCCCACGAGCTCGACCATCGCCGCGTGCCGGTCCTTCCACCACGCATCCGGGCGCGTGCCGATCACGTTCATACCGTCCACGAGCCAGCGCACGGTGCGCAAGCCTAAGGCTTGGCCACCCACGCGCGCTGCGCAGGGCCGCTTCGACGCGGGAGCGTCCGGCAAGGTGGGCGCGTCGTGACGGTGATCCTGCTGGAGTTCGTCATCGAATGCGGCTCGAGGGCATCCACACGGGCGACATCGTCGAGGTAGACCATCGCGGCCGGCGCTTTCACGCGCTGGTCACAGGCGCCTCCACCGGCGGCCTCGCGATACAGCCGCTCGATCGCCGTGTCAACCACTACTCATGTCGCAGCCGCGAGGTGGTCGGCCACTGGGCGAAACGTGGACGACCGCGTCACACGAGCGAGCGGCTCCGACCGTCGCCGCGGCAGCTGGAGATGGACCTAGCGCCGGGCGAGGACCGCTCGGCGTGAGCACGAGGCGACCGATGCTCCGGCCCGGACGGATAGGGTCTGGAGTATGAGCGACCGCGTGCTCATCCTCTCCTGGGAGTACCCGCCCGTGATCGAGGGTGGCCTTGCACGGCATGTGCGCAAGCTGGCCGAGGCGCTTGTCCGCCAGGGCGTGTGCGTGGATGTGCTGACACGCGGGGTCGGCGGCGATGACGGTCCGCCGCGACGGCCGTTGGAGGACGGCGGCGGGGTGAACGTGCATCGCGTACGTGAGCCGAGCTGGCCACGCGACCTCGACCGCTTCGTGGCATGGGTCGAGCAGATGAATCGAGACATGCTTGCCGCGGGCGAGGCGCTCGCGCAGGAGCACTCGTACGACCTCGTTCATGGCCACGACTGGCTCGTCGGCAAGGCAGCGGCGGAGCTGGCTGACAGGCTCGAGATCCCGTATGTGACGACGATCCACGCCACCGAGCACGGTCGTCACCAGGGCTGGGTCGAAAAACCCCCGCAGTCGCACATCCACGCGATCGAGCGCTGGATGGCCCGTCGTGCGGACGCGGTGATCGTCTGCTCTTACTACATGCGCGGGCACGTCGCCGACGTCTTCGACATCGACGAGGGGCGCGTCGCGGTGATACCCAACGGCGTCGATCCGAGCGAACTGCGGCCCACGGGCGACCTGCAGGCCCTGCGCGGCGAGTTCGCGGCGCCGCACGAGAAGCTGGTCCTGCTCGTCGGGCGCCTGGTCTATGAGAAGGGCTTCCAGCTGGCGCTCGACGCGTTGCCGGACGTGATCCGAGAGGTTGGCAGCGTGCGCTTCCTCGTGGCCGGCAGCGGCACGCACGAGGAGGAGCTGAAGGCCCAAGCAGCGCGGCTGGGCCTCTCCGAGCACGGGACGTTCCTCGGTTGGATCGGCGACGATGTGCTGCACTCGCTGTACCGCATCGCCGACCTGTGCGTCGTGCCCTCGATCTACGAGCCGTTCGGGCTCGTGGCGCTCGAGGCGATGGCCTCGGGCTGCCCGTGCATCGTGGCCGACACGGGCGGCCTCTGCGAGGTGGTGCCGGTCGGCGAGCGCGTGGGTTTGCGCTTCAACGGCGGCGACGCCGAGCACCTGGGGGTGATGATCGAACGCCTGCTCGTCGACGAGTCGCTGCGCGACCGGCTCGTGACCGAAGCCTCTGAGCACGTCCTGCGCTTCGACTGGGACGACATCGCGGCGCGCACGCGCGGGATCTACGATGGGCTGCAGGAGTTGACGCCGCGCGAGGAGGTGGGGAGGGGGTGACGCAGATGCTCGAGGGGATGATGCAGAACGACTTTCCGCTGACCCTCGATCACATCCGTCGCCGGATGCGATCGTGCAACCTGGGCGCCGAGCTCGTGACTTTGACCGACGACGGCTCGGTGCGGCGCGCGACGCACCGAGAGCTGAGCGATCGCATCGATCGTCTCGCGCGCGCGTTGGGCCTGCTCGGCGTGCGGCAGGGCGATCGTGTGGGCACGTTCGCCTGGAACAACCAGCGCCACTTCGAGCTGTACTTCGCGGTGCCGTGCACGGGTGCGGTGCTGCACACGCTCAACATCCGCCTGTTCGAGGAGCAGCTCACCTACATCGTCAACCATGCCGAGGATCGTGTGATCTTCGTCGACGAGTCGCTCGTGGCGGCGCTCGCGAAGCTCGCGCCGACGTTCGACACGGTCGCGCACTATGTGGTCATGGGCGACGGTGAGCTCGAGCAGTCCGTGGTCGAGCGGCTGCCGAACGCCGTGCGCTACGAGCAGCTGCTCGAAGCGGCCGACGCCGATGCCGATGCCTCGTTCGAGTACCCCGAGCTCGACGAGCGTCAAGCGGCCGCGCTCTGCTACACCAGCGGCACGACGGGCAACCCGAAGGGCGTGCTGTACTCGCACCGCTCGATCAGCCTTCACTCCTCCGCGACGCTGATGACCGACGCCAACGGCCTCTCGCGCGCGGATCGTGTGCTGGCGGTGGTGCCGATGTTCCACGCCAACGCGTGGGGGCTGCCGTACGGAGCCGTGCTCGCGGGAGCCGATCTGATCCTGCCCGATCGCTTCCTCGCGGCCGAGCACCTCGCGAGGTTGATCGCGGCGGAGCGCCCGACTCAGCTCGGCTGCGTGCCGACGATCTTCGCGGATCTGCTGCGCTACGCCGACGAGCACCCCGAGGTCGACCTGTCCTCGCTGACGAATGCCGCGTGCGGTGGCTCGGCCGTGCCGCGGCAGCTGATGAAGGACTTCGAGGAACGTCACGACGTACGCATATTCCAGGCGTGGGGAATGACCGAGACGAGCCCTGTGGCCACCTACGCGCGCCCGCGCGAGCGCAGTCACGACGACGCCTACTGGGACGAACGCGCGAAGCAGGGCCGACCGCTGCCGTGGGTGGAGCTGCGACTCGTGAGCGACGACGGCGCCGAGGTGCCATGGGACGGCAGCTCCACCGGCGAGATCGAGGTGCGCGGGCCGTGGGTCGCCTCCGGCTATTTCCGCGACGACTCTGACGATGAGAAGTTCGACCGCGGCTGGTTGCGCACCGGGGACATCGCGGCCGTCGACGAGCAGGGCTTCGTGCAGATAACCGACCGCTCTAAGGACGTGATCAAGTCTGGGGGAGAGTGGATCTCATCGGTTGAGCTGGAGAATGAGCTGATGTCGCACCCGGACGTGGTCGAGGCCGCGGTGATCGCCAAGCCCGACGAGCGCTGGGCAGAGCGGCCGCTGTGCTGCGTGGTGCTGCGCGAGCAGGCCGCGGCGGGCGCGCCCGAGCTCGTCGATCACCTGCGCGACAGAGTCGCCAAGTGGTGGCTGCCGGACGAGTTCGCGTTCGTCGCGGAGATACCCAAGACGAGCGTCGGCAAGTTCGACAAGAAGGTGCTGCGCGGGCGCCTCGCCGACGGCACGCTCGAAGGCCGAACACGGGTCTCGTGAGCCGCTGTGGCGCTCGCCCGCATCGTCGCGAAGCGTGCGTAGGTCTTCGGCCGCGCCGCGATAGCTGATAGACCTTGGATCGTGAGAGGCAGGCGTCGGCCTGCAGACGGCGAACCAGAAACGGTGCCTTGCGACAGAGAATCGACAGGACAAGTAAGGAAGCGAGCCCTGAAGCGAGGCGTTCACCAGACCATCAACGGGAGGTTGGCATGACTCGGACCGGTGTCATGGCCTCGAGCAGGCCACAGACAGCAGATGCAGCGACCAGCAGTGTGGGAGCGTTCGGCGGCTTGCGCGGACGCTCGATCGTCTCAGCCGTCTTGGTGGTGATCGCGCTGGCGCTCGTGCCAGCCATGGCGGCCGCGGAAGAACCCAAGTCGACCTACACGACCGCCACGCCGAAGCCGACCGCGACCGGACCGAGCAGCGGCACGCTGCCGTCCAAAGAATCGGAAAAACCGGCGTCGACGACGCCGGCCAGCGAACCGGCGGCGTCGAACACGGGCACGACGCCCAAAGCGAGCACGCTCCCGTTCACGGGCTTCGATTTGCGCTGGGACATCGGCTTCGGCTTGCTTCTGATCGTCGCGGGCGGCTCGATCGTGGCGGTGCAGCGCCGCCAGCGCCGCAGCAGCGGAAGCTGAGCCTTAACGCGTGGGGCGGTTGTCGGGGCGCTGCGCCGCCCCGACAACCTGCTCCTTGGAGTTCGTGGCGAGGCGAGCCCCCACCCCAGCTGACGAGCGCGATCGCCTCGGCCGCCGACAGCGCGCTGACTAGATGAACCGCGTCATAGCCGCGCAGAGCGAGCCTATCGGCGAGCTCGCCGGCCTCGCGCGCCAGCCGTGCGTCGATGCCGATCAGCGACAGTTCGCCGTGCAGCGAATCGAAGTCCTCGAGCGCCCGCCCGTGCTCCAAGTGCTCGCTCTCAGGTAATCGTGCAGCGCACGCACACCGCCCTCGTACGTTCCGCGCTTGAGCGTCATCGCATGACCCAAGCGGCTACATGGGCCGCGAGTGAGCCGGCCGCTATGCGGATGAGAGGACTCGAACCTCCACCGGGTTGCCCCGACACGGACCTGAACCGTGCGCGTCTACCAATTCCGCCACATCCGCGTACGGGTGCGAAGATATCGCAGACGGCTCGGGCGGGCGGATAGTGGGTCAGCTTGGATCGGCCGATCGGGCCCGTCGGATGCGCCAGCTGAGACTCGCAATGCTCTCTAGACCCAGGATGGTACTTGCGCCGATGACGATCAGAAGCCACGTTGGGTCGTGCCCGAACCCAAGCACGACGATCCAGAGCAATGCCACGGCAGGCAGCGGAAGCATGGTGCATCGACGGATATAGCGCAGTCGCTCCTCACGCGAGGCGCCGGGCGCTGGCTTAGCCCCCAGGAGTCTGCGGGCTACGGGCGATGAGACGATCGGCTCTACTCGGCTCAGGCGGGCCATGTCCAGAGCGTAACTCCAGTCGGATAGCCTGTCACCGACGAAGTTCGGGCTCGCCCGATACGCTCGCTCCACATGCGCCGCCTTTGGCTACTGCTGGCGTTCACGCTTCTGGTTTTGATCGACCTGTCGATCCTGCCTACGATCGTCCTCTGGGTCTTCGTGGGCTCCATCTTGACGACGCACGGAGCGCCGTTCCTGGCCTCCATTCTTCTTGCCGC
The DNA here is from genome assembly GCA_030149625.1 of Solirubrobacteraceae bacterium. The sequence continues at coordinate 934 of JASLHP010000204.1, read as the reverse complement.
GGCCCTCGGAGCGGGGCTGTCGTGGCTCACGTTCGTGGCCGGGAGGGCATGGCGCCGGTCGCCCGGCCCGCGGTCCACCCGGCCGTCGAACTGAGCCACTACCGGCGGGCGGGCCTCGGCGTGCTTTTGCTAGCCTCGGGACGAGCGATTTCGCGCCGCTATCGTCCAGGGGACTAGGACGCCGCCCTCTCATGGCGGAAACCGGGGTTCGAATCCCCGTAGCGGTACTGCTTCAGCGGCGCTTGTCGGGCGGGGTGCCTGACCGGCCACGTGGCTCGGCGGGCTCGCGAGCCATGAAATCCGCGGCCCACGTCTCGTCCTCGCGTTCGCGCCCGCGGCGGCGCTCTGTCGGCAGCTGAGGGTGGTCAGCCGCTGTTCGGATCGCGCTTGATAAACCGCCCCCAGCCCGTGTCGGTCGCGTCTTGTGCACGTGTGGCACTCACGAGACTGCGTGGTGTCCTCTGACAAGGCTAGTCTTTGCTCCGCAATTAGATAGTTTCTGGATAATGGACTCTGTCGGGGTTGTCGGGAGACGCGCCGAGGCGGGGCGGTCCGGGGTCAACCCCGGTTGAATCTACGGAAGGACATTCTAATCAGCGGGAAAAAAGTCGGAGACGCGCCTCGACTTAAGGGTCTAGACCCGTGAACCTCCTGGATACGTGTCGGCGGAATACCGCTGCGAGCATGCGGAGTCTTGCGGGTGCGAATGGCTCGAGCAAATTCTACTGTTCATTATTACTGGCGAAATTTAGACGACTAACGGGGTAGACATGACTGTTATGTACAAGGCTCGTGCCGCGACACCGCGCTTGCGGCCGGGTCCTGGAGGTTTGCCGCGCGGACAAGTTACGCAGATCCAGCGCAGTCGCATGCTTGCGGCGGCGGTCGAGGCGGTCGAGGAGGTCGGCTACGCGCGCATGACCGTTGCGCAGGT
>JASLHP010000189.1 GCA_030149625.1 Solirubrobacteraceae bacterium | reverse complement strand
CCGGGAGGAGGTTGCGCGCGGAAAGCGATTCGTCGATCAGGTGCTGCCCCGGCTGCGCCAGCGAAGCCTCGATGACGATGTGGTAGAGCGTCACCGCTGCTGCGAGGTTCGCCCGGGAGCGGTCCTCGCGCAGCTCGCCGGCCATCCGGTCGAGGCGATCGAAGATCCTGCGAAAGCCGACCGACAGGCTGGGCTTGATCTCCTGCAGGCCGCTGGCCATCGTCCCGTCGCCGATCCCGCAGACCTCCTGCATGAAGCGCTTGAAGAAGACCGCGTGGCGGGCCTCGTCGACCTGCTGAGTGGTGAGGAAGTACTTCTGCTCCTCGCGCGGGGCGGCGTCGATGTACGGCGAGAGGTTGTCGGCGACCGCGTCCTCACCCCAGAAGAACACGCAGTAGTTCCAGAGCGCCGCCTGGCGCTCGAACTCGCTGAAGTCCTCGCGCCACTGCCGCGCGTCCTCGGAGAAGTCGAGCTCGGTCGCCTTCCAGTTGCCGCGCTCCCAGCGTGCGTACAGGTCCTCATAGGAGATCGCGTCGGTGGGGAGTGAGCCGAGGTCTGGGGTGGGAGCGGTAGCGCTGGCCATGCGTCTCCTCCTGCGAGGGTTTGGATAACGGACGTTATCGAAATAGCGGTTGCTCTGTCAAGTAAGATAGGTCGCGATGGCAGGGACTCCGACAGGCGCCCGCATGACCCGCGAGCAGAGCCGCGCGCAGACCCGGGAGCGGCTGCTCGACGCCGCCCGCAGCGTGTTCGCGCGCAGCGGCTTCCACGGCGCCGCCGTCGAGGAGATCGCCTCCGAGGCCGGCTACTCGACCGGCGCGCTGTACTCGAACTTCGGCGGCAAGGAGGACCTGTTCCTGGAGCTGATGGGACGCGAGGTCGCCAAGCACGGCGAGGAAATCGCAGCTGCCGTGCGCGAGCGCGCCTCGATCTCCGAGCGGGCGGCCGGTGGCGCCAGGCAATGGATGGCGATGATCGAGCGCGAGTCCGAGACGCTGTTGCTGTTCACCGAGTTCTGGGCTTACGGCGTCAGGGACGAGCGGATGCGCGCGCACGTGGCCGCGTGCTTCGCCGAGACGCGCGGCCTGCTGACCGGGCTGATCGCCGAGGGCGCCCGCGACTTCGACCTCGAGCTGACGATCCCAGCCGAGCACCTCGCGGTCGCCATCGACGCGCTGGCGGATGGCATCGCGCGCCAGAAGCTCGCCGATCCCGGCGCGGTGCCCGACGATCTGATGGGTGACGTGCTGGGGCTGCTGCTGTCGGCGGTCACGCGTCCCGCGGGAGGCACAGCGCCGCGTAGTGGAGCGTGAAGGCGCGCCGCGCGAGCGCGGGCGCGACACGCTCGGCGCCGGCGCGCACGGCCCACTTCGCCGTCGCCGCGGTCCGTGCCGGCCGCCCCTCGGCGAAGAAGCGGTGAACCTCGAGCGGCAGCGGGTCCTGCAGCTCGGCCGCGACGTGTAGCCCGGCGGCGCTCGCGATCCCGCGCGCGGCCTGGCGGGAGAGCCGCTGCAGGTGGCCGATCTCCTCGGCGTGGACACGCTTGGAGGAGCGGCGCGCCGAGACGTTGTCCTCGAGCGGCACCTCGAACACGACCGCGCCGCAGACACGTGCCACCTCCGACAGCAGGGCGGGCGGATCGGGGACGTGCTCGAGCACGTGCGAGAGGATGCCCAGCTCGCGCGAGCCGTCCGGGAGGGGCAGGCTGACGCCGTCGAACAGGCCCACCTCCGCGTCGCCCAGAGCCCGCCGGGCGATTTCCGCGGCCGGCTCCGAGATCTCCAGCCCCGAGAGGGTGCCTCCGAAGCGGCGCCGGCGCAGCTCGCACAGGAGCGCGCCGTCCCCGCAGCCGACGTCGAGCGTCGTCGCGGGGGCGATGCCCGCCCGCCGGCACAGCGCGAGGACATGGTCGGCCTTGCCGATGGCGCTCAGCGCACGCCAGTGCGCGTATCTGTCCGCCTCCGGACCGTCATGCGAATACGCGCGCTCGTAGAAGCCGATCAGCTCGGCGGAGTCCTCCACCCCTGTGATTATCGTTCCACGGCAGATGACCGCGAAGCTCACGGCGCCGTTGCGCGCGGCGCCCGCGACGGTCGCGTGCCTTGTCGCGATCGCCCTGTTCGTCGTCTGGGCGACCGACCAGGCCGGCTACCCCCTGACGCACTGGGCGCCCGGCGGCCTCGCGCTGCTCGTGCTGCTCGGGATCGCCGTCGTGGCGCTGCGGGGGCGCCCGCGCCCACCGCTGCCGGTCCTCGTGGCGGTCGGCGCGCTCGCCGCCTACACGGCGTTCAGCTACCTCTCGATCGCATGGGCCGCTTCGCCCGGCGACGCCTTCGAAGGAGCCGACCGCACGCTGCTCTACCTGCTGGTGTTCGCCCTCTTCGCCTGGTGGCCCCAGCGCGGGACCACCGCCGCGGTGCTGCTGGTCGTCTGGACACTCTGCATCGCCGGTCTCGCCCTGTACGTGCTGCTGCACCTCGCAGGCGCCTCGCACGCGACCCTTGCCTCCGCGATTCCGGGGGGCCGGCTCGAGTACCCGAGCGGCTATCCGAACGCGAACGCCGCCGAGTGGCTGATGGCCTTCTGGCCGGCGCTGCTGCTGGCGCGCGAGCGCCGGCTGCCGTGGGCTCTGCGCGGACTGCTCGCCGGCGCGGCGGTGCTGCTCGCCGAGGTCGCGCTGCTCAGCCAGAGCCGCGGCTCGCTGTATGCGACGCCGATCACGGCCGCGCTCGTGTTCGCGCTGCTGCCCGGCCGCACGCGGACGTTCGTGATGGCGCTCGCCGTGGCGGCGGGCGTCGCGGCCGCTGCGCCGG
>JASLHP010000166.1 GCA_030149625.1 Solirubrobacteraceae bacterium | reverse complement strand
GACGAGTTCCTGACGGCATACGACGCGCTGGTGGAGAAGGCGCGCACGAACACGCTCACGGCCGATGACCTGACCGGCGGGAACATCACGCTGACCAATCCCGGCGGGATCGGCACCGCGGCGTCGGTGCCACGACTGATGAACGGCCAGGGCACGATCGTGGCCACCGGCTCGATCGGCTACCCGGTCGGCCTGGAATCGGTGGGCGCGAGCATCGGCGCGGAGAAGGTCATGACGATGACCTCCACATACGACCATCGCGTCATCCAAGGAGCCGAGTCCGGTCGCTTCCTGGCGGCGGTCGAGGACTACCTGCAGGGCGCGAACGGCTTCTATGAAGAGCTGTTCGGCGCGCTCGGGCTGCAGCCGGCGCCGCTCGAGATCCACGTGCCGGCGAGCGCGCCGGCGCCCGCTAGCTCAGCCGCGGCCCCATACACGGGCGGCGAGGAGCTGCTGCAGGCGGTGCAGGCGGCGAGCACATTCGTGAGCCGCGTGCGCAGCCACGGACATCTGGCCGCACACCTCGACCCGCTCGGCTCAGAGCCCGAGGGCGACCCAGGCCTGGACCCGGAAGCGCTTGGGCTGACGCCCGAGATGCAGGCCCGGCTCCCGGCGAAGATCTTCCAGATGTACGTGTCCGGCGCCACGCTCGCCGACGCGCTGCCGCATCTGCGCGAGACCTATTGCGGCACGATCGCGTATGAGATCGAGCACATCGCCTCGCACCGCCAGCGCGTGTGGCTGCGCGAGCACATCGAGTCGGGCGCGTTCCGCCACGAGCTGACCAACGACGAGCGCAGGACGCTGCTCAAGCGCCTGGTCGAGGTCGACGCGCTCGAGCGCTTCATGCATAAGGCGTACCTCGGCCAGCACCAGTTCTCGATCGAGGGCCTCGACATGGCGGTGCCGATGCTCGACGAGCTGATCCAGCTGTCGGCCGCGCACGGCGGCCAGGAGGTCGTCGTCGGCATGGCCCACCGCGGCCGCCTGAACGTGCTCGCGCACAACCTCGGGCGATCCTACGACACGATCTTCGCCGAGTTCGAGGGCGCCTCGACGCTCGAGGCGGTGACGACGATCCCGCAGGGCGGCACCGGCGACGTCAAGTACCACCACGGCACGCAGGGCACCTACCAGCTGCCGGGCGGCGGCACGATCCGCGTCAACCTCGAGTCCAACCCGAGCCACCTCGAGTACGTCTCGCCGGTCGTCGAGGGCGCGACGCGCGCGGCGCAGACCTCGCGCAAGGGGCCGCACGCGCACCAGGACACGAACGCGGCCGTGCCGATCGTGATCCACGGCGACGCCTCGTTCCCAGGTCAGGGGGTCGTCTCGGAGACGTTCAACCTGCAGGGCCTCGACGGCTACAAGGTCGGCGGCACGGTGCACATCATCACCAACAACCAGGTCGGCTTCACGACCGATCCCGACGACGCGCGCTCGACGCGCTGGGCGTCGGATCTGGCGAAGGGCTTCGACGTGCCGATCATCCACGTCAACGCGGACGACGTGTCCGCGTGCGTCAGCGCGGTGCGCCTCGCGTTCGCGTTCCGTCAGGAGTTCGGACACGACGTGCTGATCGATCTGATCGGCTATCGCCGCTTCGGCCACAACGAGTCCGACGAGCCCGCGTACACGCAGCCCGAGATGTACGCGAAGATCAAGACCAAGAAGCGCGTGTACGAACTGTGGGCGGACCGGCTGGTGGCGGAGGGCGTCGTCTCCAAGGAGGAGGTGGACCGCCAGGCACAGGAGGTGTGGGACAATCTGACGCTCCTGCACCAGCGCCTGAAGGCGAAGATCGCGGCGGCAGCCGAGCAGGAGGACGAGCACGTCACGGGCGAGTACCAGCTCGACCGCTCGCCGAGCCCCGAGGTCGACACGGCGGTGCCGGCGGCGCTGCTGCGCGAGCTCGGCGAACAGCTGCTGCGCGTGCCCGATGGCTTCACCGTGCATCCGAAGCTCGTCAAACAGCTCGAGCGGCGCCACGAGGCGCTGGCCGAGAGCGCGATCTCCGAGCCGAAGGTCGACTGGGCGCACGCGGAGGCGCTGGCGTTCGCCTCGCTGCTGACCGAGGGAACGCCGCTGCGCTTGACCGGACAGGACACCGAGCGTGGCACGTTCAGCCAGCGCCACATGGTCCTGCACGACGCGAAGACCGGCCAGACCGTGTGCCCGATCCAGAACTTGCCGGAGGCGCTGGCGCCGCTGGAGCTGCACAACAGCCCGCTGTCGGAGCTCGCGTGCATGGGCTTCGAGTACGGCTACAGCCAGGAGGCGCCGGAGACGCTCGTGCTGTGGGAGGCGCAGTTCGGCGACTTCGTCAACTCCGCGCAGGTGATCATCGACCAGTTCATCGTGTCGGGCCTTGCCAAGTGGGGCCAGACCTCACGGCTGACGCTGCTGCTGCCGCACGGCTACGAGGGCTCGGGCCCCGAGCACTCCTCGGCGCGGCTCGAGCGCTTCCTGCGCTCTGCCGCCGAGGGCAACATCCGCGTCGCGAGCCCGACGACGCCGGCGCAGTACTTCCACCTGCTGCGCCGCCAGGCGCGCATCGCCAAGCAGCGTCCGCTCGTGGTGATGACGCCGAAGTCGCTGCTGCGCCTGCCGCAGGCGGCGAGCGCGGTCGCGGACATGGCCGAAGGCACGAGCTTTCACCCCGTGCTCGCGGAGCCGGGCGTGCGCGACGAGCAGGTCACGCGCCTCGTGTTGTGCACGGGCAAGATCTACTACGACCTCGTCGGGCATCCGGAACGCCCTTTGCACACGGGCCTCGCGGTCGCTCGCGTGGAGCTGCTCTACCCATTCCCCGAAGGCCAGATCCTCGAGCTGATGAGCCGCTACCCGAGCCTGCGAGAGGTGCTGTGGGTACAGGAGGAGCCGCGCAACATGGGCGCACGCGCGCACATGTTCCCGCGCCTGATGCAGATCATGCCCGAGGAGATGCACTTCGGCTACGTCGGGCGCCCCGAGCGCGCGAGTCCCGGCGAGGGCTACCCGGCGGCGCACATCGACGAACAGAACCGCATCGTTACGACGGCGATCGACCTGCGCCAGCCGATCTCGCAGTACCCGCGCAAGACGCCGGGAGAGCGCTGATGGGCGCGCTGTGGCGGCGATTTCGCCTGATCATGGCTCAGCGCAAGCGCAAGCGCCGCGGCTAGGAAGCGCCCTGTTCGCGGCCGCTCGCCAACGACCTTTCGCTTCCTAGCGACCTTTCCATACGGGGTCGCGCTTCTCCTTGAAGGCGCTCGCGCCCTCCTTGGAGTCCTCGGAGGCGAACACGGGCCCGGAGATCGCGCCCTGCTTCTGCCACATCTCGGCGCTCGACCAGTCGAACTGCTCCTGCAGGATCTGCTTCGAGGCGACGAGCGCGAGCGGGCCGTTCTTGGCTAGGCGTCCGGCGAGCTCGAGCGCGACGTCGACGGCGGCGCCCGGCTCGGCGAGGCTGTTGACGACGCCGAACTCGTGGAAGCGCTCGGCGGGCATCGTCTCGCCGGTGAGCGCGAGCTCCATGACGACGTGGTACGGCATCCGGCGCGGCAGCCGCAGCAGCGCGCCGCCGGCGGCGACGAGCGAGCGCTTCGCCTCTGGAATGCCCATTTTGGCGCCTTTGGCGGCGACGATCAGGTCGCAGGCGAGCGCGATCTCCATGCCACCGGCCACGGCAAAGCCCTCGATCGCCGCGATCAGCGGCTTGCGCGCCGAGCGCTGGGCGATGCCCGCAAAGCCGCGGTCGCCAAACCACGGCGACTCGCCCTTGACGAACGCACCGAGGTCCATGCCGGCGCAGAAGAAGCCGCCCGCCCCGCTCAGCACGCCCACAGCCAGGCCGTCGTCGGCGTCGAGCTCCTCGAGCGCGCCCGCGACGCCCGCGGCGAGTGCCGCGTTGACGGCGTTGCGCACCGCGGGCCGGTTGAGCGTGATCAGCAGGACGTTGCCGCGTCGCTCGGTGAGGACGGGCTGCTGCTCGTCGTCTGCATCGGCTGCGCTCATTTCGGCTCTCCTCGCTCGGGGACCACAGGAGCCTAGCGTCCGATGGTCAAGCGAGGCTAGGCCGCAAACAGCTTCAGCTCGGGCTCGCGCTCGCCGCGCAACACCGCCGGATCGACCTCCACGCAATCGATCCCGCGCGATTCGGCGAGCACGCGGGCCTGCGGCTTGATCGTCTGCGCCGCGAGCACGCCGCGGCAGGAGCCGAGCGCGGGGTCGAGGCGAATACGCTCCAGGTAGCGCGTCAGCTGCTCGACCGCATCGATCGTGGCGATGCGCTTGATCTCCACGGCGATCCACTCATCCTCGCCGGCCCGGCACATCAGGTCTACCGGCCCGATGTCGGTCGGCCACTCGCGGCGCACGAGCCGCAGCCCCTCTCCGCACCACTCGGGCGCACCGGCGAGCAGCTCCTGCAGTTCGCGCTCGACCCCCTCCTTCTCCAGCGTCGCCAGCACGTCGAGCTCGTGCTCGACGTCCGAGAGCACCGCGGCGATCGAGATGTCGAGCAGCTCCTCGTGACCGCGCTTGCGCACGAGCAGCCGCTGCAGCCGGCCGTCCTCGCCGGCGTGCTCCTCGATCGCTGTCGGCGCCACCATCCAGTTGAGCGGCTTGACGTTCGAGCCACCGCCATCGGCCCAGACCATGAAGGTGCCATCCGCCTTCACCATCAGCAGCCGCACGGCCTCGGGCAGCACGGTGCTCAGACGGCCGGTGTAGGCAACCTCGCAGCGGGCGACGATCAAGCGCACTGGTGCGAACCTATCGCGCTCGGCGGACCGACGGCTTGCCGCCGCCGCGTCCACGACGATCGCCGCCGAGGCGCCCCCTACTCTCTCGGTTCGTGGCCCAAGACGCGCTGAGCCAGACCCCGCGTCCATACCCTCCGCCCCCTGGCGCCGAGGCGTTCTGGCCGATACAGGTAACGGTGCTGGCCGCGATCGGCCTGCAGATCGGCCTGTCCAAGCGCCTCACGGTCGGCCCGGCGTGGCTCGTGCCAGCGCTCGAGGGCGTCCTCCTGGTCGGCCTGTCGATGGCGACGCCGCGTCAGCTCGAGCACGAGCATCGCGCCCGGCGACGCACGGCGATCTCGCTGACCGCGCTCGTCAGCGCGGCCAACGTGTTCTCGCTGATCGAGCTCAGCCAGCTGCTCCTGCACCACACCGTCTCCAACGGCCACACGCTGCTCGTCTCGGGCGTGCTGATCTGGCTGACCAACTTCCTGATCTTCGGGC
>JASLHP010000433.1 GCA_030149625.1 Solirubrobacteraceae bacterium | reverse complement strand
CGACGAAGCGATCGTCCGCTACCTGAGGCTCGAGCACTCGCTCGCGATCGGCTCCAAGACGGCCGAGTCGATCAAGATCGGGATCGGCTCGGCGGTAGCGAGCAGCGCGGAGGACGTGAGCGAGGTCCGCGGGCGCCACCTGATCAGCGGGCTGCCGACCGAGGTGGTCCTGCAGGCCGCCGAGGTCCGCGCGGCGATCGAGTTGCCTCTGCGCGAAATCGTCCAGACGATCAAGGACACGCTCGAGGAGACGCCGCCCGAGCTGACCGGGGACATCGCCCGCGACGGGATCCTGCTCGCCGGCGGCGGCACTCTGCTGAGGGGGCTCGACGAGCTGCTGATGCGCGAGACAGGGCTTCCGGTCGTCACCGCCGAGTCGCCGCTGACCTGTGTGGTCACGGGGTCCGGCCAGGCACTCACGCACTTCGACGAGCTGCGACCCGCGACCGGGCGCGGACGATCGTGACCGAGCCACCCGACCTCCAGACCGTCCGCGTCAGCGCCTCGGGCGCCGTGGGGGAGCTGTTGCTCGACCGCCCCGACAAGCTCAACGCGCTCTCGGGTGAGCTCCTCGGCGAGCTGGTCGAGGCGGCACGCTGGTTCGACGTCCAGCCGGACCTCAAGGCGGTCGTCGTGCGCGGCGCGGGCAAGGCCTTCAGCGCCGGTGCGGACCTCAGCGGGTTCGGCTCGACCGGCGAGGACTCCGGCGGCGCCGCGGCGGCACGGCGGGGCTTTGACCTGGGCCGCCGCGCAACCGATGCGGTGGCGGGGATGCGCGCGATCACGGTCGGGGCGATCCACGGCCATTGCGTCGGCGGCGCTCTCCTGATCGCGGCGGCATGCGACATCAGGATCGCCGCCGAAGGCGCGACGTTCTCGATCCCCGAGGTCGACATCGGCATCCCCCTCGCGTGGGGAGGGATCCCGCGGCTCGTCCGCGAGCTGGGGCCGACGGTGACCAAGGACCTCGTCCTGACCTGCCGGCCCTTCGACGCGGAGGAGGCCGCCCGCCTCCGCTTCGTCAGCCGTCTCGTGCCGCGCGAGGAGCTCGAGCGCGAGGCGCTGGCCGTCGCGGAGAAGCTCGCGGGGCAGCCGGCATACGCGCTGCGCGTCACCAAGCAGCACGTCGACGCCGTCGCCGAGGAGTCCGGCTCGACGGCACAGAGCTACCGCGACGCCGACACTCTCCTCGCCGCGGTCAGCGACACTGAGTCGCTCGAAGTGATGGCGCGCTACCTGCAGGCGCGCCGGCCCAGCTCGTCCTGAACGCGAGCGCTGCGGCGCGGCCTACAGCGTCGCCATCGCCGCGTCGGCCCGCTCGCTCGCGCGGTCGAGCAGCGTGCAGTGCGCCACGACGACCGCGGCGTCGAACTGCGTGCCTGCGTGCCGTTCGAGCTCGGCGCGCGCGTCCTCGTGCGTCATCGCGCGCCGGTAGGAGCGGTTGCTGGTCATCGCCTCGAATGCGTCGGCGACGGCCACGATCGACGCCTCGATCGGGATCGCCTCCGCTTTCAGGCCGAGCGGGTAGCCCTGTCCGTCCGGGCGCTCGTGATGGGCGCCGACCCACTCGCGCACGTCGGCGAGGCTTTCGTGCTCGAGGATCTGGGCGCCGAGCGCGGGGTGGCGCGCGATCACGGCACGCTCGGAGTCGGTGAGCGCCCCCGGCTTGCCGAGGATGCTGTTCGGTACGCCGACCTTGCCGATGTCGTGGAGCATCCCCGCGAGCCGGACGCGCTCGGAGCGCTCCGGCGAGAGCCCCAGCTCAACGGCCATCATCGCCGCGTAGCGCCCGACCGTCTCGCTGTGCCGTGCGCTGCCGCTGAAGCGCAGATCGACCGCCTCCGCCAGGTCCATCACCACGGCGAGGAAGCGCTCGGCGGCGATGTCGCGCGAGGCCGTCACCTCGCTCAGCTCGGTGAGGGTGTCGCTGTAGATCACGCTGCGGTCGCGCCCGCTGCCCTTGGCGGCGTAGAGCGCTTCGTCGGCGGTGCGCAGCAGCGCGCCGGCGGTCGCCCCGTGCTGCGGAAAGCTGGACACGCCGAGGCTCGCGGTCACGGCGACGGCGTCGCCGGCGAACTCGTCGCGCAGCGCCGTCCGCAGCCGCTCGGCGACGGTGAACGCCTCGTGCGCGTCGGTGTTGGGAAGCACGAACGCGAACTCCTCCCCGCCGACCCTCGCGACGCCGTCGATCTTGCGGCGGCCGTCGGAGAGCACGGCCGCGGCGCGGCGAAGCGCGGCATCGCCGACGTGATGGCCGCTGCGGTCGTTCACCTCCTTGAAGTGGTCCAGGTCGATCATCACGAGCGCGAGCGGCGCGTCGTTGCGGCGCGCGCGCTCGAGCTCGAGGTCGAGCGTCTCGCGGTGACCGCGGCGGTTGGTGAGGCCGGTGAGCGGATCGGTCCGCGACGCGTCGTAGAGGCTGTCGATCAGCGACGCGACGTGGTCGCGCATGCCGCGGATCACCCCGGCCGAGACGGCGAGGGTGCCCATGCCGACGAGCCACCACGCGGCCACGCCGCCGTCGGGTTTGCGCTCCAGCAGCAGCAGCAGGTACGCGAGGCCGACGTAGCCGATCTGCCAGCCGATCTGTCGGACCGTGAAGAAGTACGCGCTGTAGAGGCAGACCCAGACGTAGAAGAAGACCAGAGGGCTGGGCGTCAGCGCCGAGAAGTACGCGACGCCCGTGACCAGCGAGCTGCCGATCGCGAGCACCGCGGGCAGCGCGGCCTCGGGCAGCCAGTTGCTCTGCGAGTACAGGACGGCGGCGAGCACCGACGCGATCGCGATCACCACCAGGAGCCCCGTCACGCTCGCTTCCGACGAGTGCGGGAGCACGACGATGAGCAGCGCGAGGGCGGCGCCGGCCGCGAACAGGGTTGCGAGGATCTTCGCCCTCAGGCTTCCGCTGAAGCTCGCTCCCATCGGCTGCGGCGATGGCTCGCTGGGCGCAGCGTGAAACCGGCCTGCGAGGTGCATGTGGCGGTTTCGGAAGGCGTGAGCCCTTACATGAGTCAGAAAGATGTCAAGCGGACGGCTTGCAACAGCCGGTCCTGTCAGCGGGTGCGCCTACTTGACGATCGTGAAGCGCAAGGACTGCGCCGCCGAGCGCTGCCGGGCGCCGTTCGTGGCGCTCAGCGAGAGCGCGTAGCTCCCAAGCGGCAGCTTCTTGGCGCCCGCGAGGAGACCGTCGAACGCGACCTTGTTGAGTCCGGTGTGCCCGGGGAGTGTGAGGACTCCGCGTGTGACGTTTCGTTTGCACGCCGGTCGGCGGCGGTTGCGGGCCGTGGGCTTGGCGCACCTGCCTTTGACCCTGCGCCCGGCGACGGCCTGCGTAAACGCCAGCCTCACGGTTGCGGGCTGGTCGAGCACGAATGAGAACGTCGTGCCGACGGGCGCCTTGTGGGTGCGTGCGAGCGAGGCGAGCTTGTGCCCCTCGCGCCATGTCCGGTGTGACTGCTTGACGCTCGCGAGCGAAGGCGCGTGCGGCGCGAGCTGTTTCCCAGGTGGTGTCGGGTCGAACGTCGCCGTGACGGTCTGGTCCGCCCCCATCGTCACCGTGCAGCCGCCCGCTCCCGCACAGCCGCCGCCGGACCAGCCCGTGAACGACGAGCCCGCCGCGGGCGAAGCCGACAGGCCGACTTCGCTGCCGTCGTCCATCAACGCGCTGCAGGCGGCGCCGCATTCGATCCCGGGTGGCGCGGAGTGCACGGTGCCCGCACCCGCGCCGGCCTTCACCACATGTAGCGAGAACGGGTCGCCGAGCTCGCGGTAGACGAGGATGCCGGCGCCGAACGCGCCAAACGCGGGCCCGGCGACCACGATCCCGCGGTCCGGCTGGAGCGCGAGCGCGCTTGCGCCGGCGCTCGTGCCCGCTTGCACCGCCACGACTCCCCCCGTGCCGAAGCTCGGGTCGAGCGTCCCGCCGGCGCTCAGCCGCCACGTGACGGCTTCGAACGGCCCGGTGCCGAGCTTCTGTTCGCCGGCGGCGAGGATCTTGCCGTCGGGCTGGAGCTGCAGCGCCTGCGCGCGAGCGAAGTTCCCGTGTTCTCCGAGGGCCGCGAACCCGTTTTCGCCGAACGTCGTGTCGAGCGCCCCGTTGGTTGAGTTGCCGGTTCCGCCGTTCGCGTCCAGGCGCCATACCAGCGCCTCGCTCCCCAGCGGGCCTC
>JASLHP010000159.1 GCA_030149625.1 Solirubrobacteraceae bacterium | reverse complement strand
GGCCGCGTCGCTGCCGGACTCGCGCGTCGACGAGGTTCTCGGGCTCGTCGAGCTCACCGGTGCGGCGAGGCGGCGCGTCAAGGGGTACTCGCTCGGCATGCGCCAGCGGCTCGGGCTCGGCGCGGCGCTGCTGGGCGATCCCGAGCTGCTGATCCTCGACGAGCCGTCCAACGGCCTCGACCCGGCCGGCATGCACTGGCTGCGCGGCTTCCTGCGCCAGTTCGCCGGCTCAGGACGGACGGTCCTGATCTCCAGCCACGTGCTCGCCGAGGTGGCGCAAACCGTCGAGCGGGTGCTGATCATCAGCCGCGGCCGGCTCGTCGTCGAGTCGTCGCTGAGCGATCTCACCGCGCGCGTCGGCGGGGCGATCAGGGTTCGCAGCGCCGACCCGGCGCGGCTCGAAGCGGCGTTGCGCCGCGAGCTGCTCGTCAGCACCCGCAGCGCCGAGCTGGTGCTGATCGTCAACGGCGCGAGCAGCGAGCGCGTCGGCGAGATCGCGTTCGCCGCCGGCGTTCCCGTGCACGAGCTCGTGACGGAAGGCTCGTCGCTGGAGCAGATCTTCCTCGAGCTGACCGCGCGGGCGCAGCCGTGATCGCGCAGATCAGAGCGGAGCTGTTGAAGGTGCGCTCGACGCGCACGACGCTCGGCCTGGTGCTGGGGATGATCGTGCTGATCCTGCTGTTCACGCTGCTGACGGGGCTGATCAGCAAGATCAGCGGCCTGTCGGACGTCGAAAACCAGCGCGACCTGCTCAGCCTGGGCAGTGTCGCGGGCATCTTCTCGGCGCTCGCGGGCGCGCTGCTCGTGACGAGCGAGTTCCGCTTCGGCACGATTCGCCCGACGTTCCTGTTCACGCCGCGCCGCTCGCGCGTGCTCGTGGCGAAGCTCGCCGCGGGGCTGCTCGCGGGCCTCGCGTTCGGCGTGATCGGCGAGGGGATCGGCTTCGCGATCGACTATGCGATCCTCGCCTCACGCGGAATCTCGCTGGTGTTGAGCGGCGGCGAAGTGGCGCTGCTGATCGGAGGGACGCTCGCCGCCACGGCGCTGTGGGCGGGGATCGGCGTGGGCTTCGGCGCGATCGTGCGCAACCAGGTCGGCGCGGTGATCGGCCTGCTCGCGTGGGGTTTCATCGTCGACAACCTGCTGTTCGGGCTAGTGCCGTCGGTGGGGCGCTTCACGCCGACGCGCGCGCAGGACGCGCTGATCGGCCTGGGGAGCAACCATCTGCTGGCGCCCGCCGCGGGCGGGCTCGTGCTGGTCGCGTGGGTGGCGGCGCTCGCGTCGATCGGCTTGCCGCTGCTCGCGCGCCGCGACGTCAACTGAGGCGGCGCGCCTGCCGCCGGCGCCGCCTGGGCCGCGGCGCGGCGCGACGTCCGCTCAGCGGCGGTCGCGCGGCAACTCGTCGAACGTGCGCCCGCTGAGCACCGACGCGGGCGCTTCGGCGACGATGTCGGAGCCGGGGCGCGCGTGCTCGTCGCGGCGCTTGAGCAGCAGCCATTGCGGCTTGGCGCCCGGGAGCGTGCGCTGCAGCGCGAAGCCGCCCCGCAGCTTGCGCCCGTGCAGCACGAACACGGCGTGTCCGCGCTCGAGCGCGTCGGGCCACGCGACACGGCCGCCCTGCTCGTAGTAGCCGCGATCCCACACGATTGCGCCGCCGGCGCCGGTGGCGCCCTCGGAGGAGCCCTGCTCGAGCGAGTGGTCCTCGACCTGGACCGCGAGGCGCTTGTGCGCGGGATCGATCGACGGCCCCTTGGGCACCGCCCACGAGCGCATCGCGCCGTCGACCTGCAGGCGCAGGTCGAAGTGGCGCGCGGTGGCGGCGTGCTGGCGCACGACGAACACGCCCGCGCTGACGCCGCGAACCGCGAACTGCTCGTGCCCCTCGACCTTGACGCGCTCGACCGCCACGCCTGCTACGGCCGCGGCGGGCGGCCCCTCGCGCAGAAACGCGACGAGCGCGTCAACCGCGGCGGACGCTCCCTCGGCGTGCACCGCGACGCTGCCGTCCTGCGCGTTGCGCACCCAGCCCATCACCCCGAGCTCGAGCGCACGGCCTCGCGTGGCGTCGCGAAAGCCTACGCCCTGGACGGCGCCCGTCACGACCGCGCGGCTCGCGGATCGCTGTGGCGGCGTCACCGCGGTGCGCCTTGGTCTGCGCTGCGCAGCTCGACGACCAGCGGCACACCGGTGTCGAACCAGTACGCGTGCAGCTCTTCGATCTTGGCGCGCGTGGGCAGGCCGCGCAGGTGCAGGTCGCACTCGCCGTAGTCGAACAGGTTGACAGTGTCGCACATGACCGCGCGCGCGAGCGCGAGCTCCTCGGGATCCGTGAGCTCGCGCGCGAGTCCGTCGAACGTGCCGCCGCGGATCCGCAGCCGCACGCGCGGCTCGGCGAGCAGGTTGTGGACCCAGCCGGCGCGGGACGACGGGCGCGCGCTCGCGAGCGCGGGCGGGCGCAGCTGCACGAGGTACGCGCGCTGGCCTCGCCGGATCACGCGCACGCACTTGCGACGCGTCTTGCCGGTCCTGCGTCCCGTCGTGACGATCACGCCGTATCCCGCCGGCGGGCGCAGCAGGAACAGCGGGAGCATCAGCGCGCTCAACACACGACCGTCCTTTGCTCCGCGGATCAGGCGAGCGTGTTTCGACGCGTGCTCGACGGCGGCGTCGCGAACGCGGTCCTCTCGTTGGGTTGCGGTCTGCGCCATCTGCGATGCTCCTCGAGTCGTTGAACATTGTTTAGTACAACGTCTTATACAACGTATAAATAGATATGTCGAACGCGAACGGGGACACGCACCGGACGAGGCTGCTGCACGCGGCGCGTGTGCTGCTGAGCGAGCGCGACTACGGCAACATCAGCGCGCGCGACCTCGTCGCGGCGTCTGGCACGAACCTCGGCTCGATCGGGTATCACTTCGGCTCCAAGGAAGCGCTGCTCAACGAGGCGATCGGGCTGGCGCTGGAGGACTGGGCGCAGGCCATCGGCGAGGCAATCCACGGCAAGGCGGAGGGCGGCCTGCAGGCGCTGATGGCGGACTCGATGCGCGCGGTGCTCGACGAGCACGAGTCGATGCGCCCCTACTACCTCGCGTTCATCGAGGCGCTCGCGCGCAGCGCACGCTCGCCGCGGCTGCGCGAGCAGCTCGCCGCGCACTACCGCCGCCAACGCGACCGCGTCGCCGGCTGGATCCTCGAAGCGCTCGGCGAGGACGCGCCCGCACGCGAGGAGGCACGCCAGCTCGCCTCGCTGCTGCTCGCGAGCGCCGACGGCATGCTGATCCAGTCGTTCGTCGATCCCGAGGACACTCCCGGCAGCCGTGAGCTCGCGCGAGCCGGCGCGAAGGCGTTCGCTCGCTGAACGGACGCGGCCACGCCCACCGCGGCCGGCGCTCGCCACGCCGCGTGCACGCCGCGACGCACGTCCCGCCGCGCCAAACGCGACACTATGAGCGGATGACAGCAGCCGGCACGCCATCCCGATGAGCGACGAGCAGCAGCCGCGCGTGCGCGTCGGCGTCGTCGGCCTCGGTTACTGGGGGCCGAACCTCGCGCGCAACTTCGCCGCGATCCCCGGCTGCGAGCTCGCGTGGCTGTGCGACGCCGACGCGGGCGCGCGCGAGAAGCTGCAGCGCGCGTTTCCGAGCGCGCGCGCGACCGCCGCGATCGCCGACCTGCTCGCCGACGAGCGACTCGACGCGATCGTGCTCGCCACGCCCGTGCCCACGCACGCCGAGCTCGCGATCGCGGTCGCCGAGGCCGGCAAGCACTGCTTTGTCGAGAAGCCGCTCGCCACCAACGCCGCCGACGCCGAACGCGCCGTCGCCGCCGCCGAGCGCGCCGGCAGGACGCTGATGGTGGGCCACCTGCTCGAGTACCACCCCGCGGTCGCGCGGCTCAAGCAACTGGTCGACTCCGACGAGCTCGGCGACCTGTTCTACATCTATGGCAACCGCCTCAACCTCGGCAAGCTGAGGGCCGACGAGAACGCGCTGTGGAGCCTCGGCGCGCACGATGTGTCCGTGGCTCTGCATCTGATCGGCGAAGAGCCGGACGAGTGCGTCGCGCACGGCGCGAGCTACGTGCGAGAAGGCGTCCAGGACGTCGTCTTCTGCTACCTGCGCGTCCCCTCGGGCGTCGTCGCACACCTGCACCTGTCATGGCTCGACCCGCACAAGGAGCGGCGCATCACCGTCGTCGGCGCGCGCCGCATGGCCACGTTCGACGACATGCTGATCGAGGGCAAGCTCACGATCTACGACAAGGGCTTCGACGAGGACACGCGCTCGTGGGGCGAGTACATCGCCCGCTCCGGCGACACCTTCTCGCCTCGTATCCCCAACCTCGAGCCGCTGCGCATCGAGTGCGAGCACTTCGTCGCATGCGTGCGCGATGACACGACGCCACGCTCGGACGGCCGCAGCGGGCTGCGCGTCGTGCGCGTGCTCGAGGCGCTGCAGCGCTCGCTCGAGCAAGTTCCCGCCGGCGCGTAGCCGGAAGACTATTCCGGTAGTCTGATCCCGGCACGGTGAGCGTCGGGCCGAACGGGGGGTCTTACAGCCATGCATGACACAGCTGCGGGTGCGCGTTGCCCACGATCGTGAGAGGCCTCAACGGCTTCTGGGTCAAGCACGGGTCCTCGCTCCTCGCCGTTGGCCTCGCGATCGTCGTGGTGCTGCTGCTGACCGGCAGCTTCGACGTTCGCTCGCTGGCCTCGAAGCAGGCACATCATCGCAAGCCGTACGAGTACGTGTACCTGGATCGCGCCCGTGTGAACAGCTATCTGGGCCAGCTCGACGAAGGCGACGTCAAGAGCGAAACACGCACCGCTAGCGAAAAGAGCAGCGGCGAAGTCGACCTCGAAGTCAAAGCGCTCGGCAAGGCGGCGGGCTCGCTCGCGCGCGAAAAGACCAGCAGTGCGGTGGTCTCGAAGTCGGAGGCCGACAACTTCTACAAGCTGGAACGGGAATTGAAGACGGAAGGAAGCCTGGCGCCGGTCGCTCTCTCGGTCCCCGTGGGTCGGGAAACGCGAATCGGCGGCGGCGCGCAGAAGCAGGCGGCGCTCGACGCCAAGGAAGTCGAAGCACGCGCCGAGGCCAAGCTCGAACGCCAGCAAGTGGGCACGATCGTCAAGCTTGAAGACGCCCATCTGCGCATACCGCCATACCTGGCCGCGTATCCGAGCCTCCGCTACGCATCGCTGCGGTTCAACAAGGAAAACGCGGCCTTCGGCGCCGCGCCGCTGGCGGAGTTCGACGCGGCGCAGGTCTCCGTGACCGAACAGGCGAAAGCAGAACGCCTGAGCTTCGTCGAGCGCGCCGGCGTGAACCCGCGCCTGCCCTTCTCCGTGACGTGCGATCAGCTGACGATCGTGATCCCCGCGCGTTACGCCTACCTGACCGGCGACCCCAGCCTGCTGGGCGCGAACGTCACGGTTGTTGGCAAGCTCGTCTACAAGGGCATGAACTACGGCGACGCCGCTTCCGTGGCTACGTATCTGCCGGCGCTGTTCTACGCAAAGCGCCGCTTCCTGCGCGACATCGGCTTCAAGACGACGTTCCTCGACGGCCATCGCAACATCCACTCGCTGCACGTCGCGCTCTTCGAGGCGCTGCAGCGTTCGCTGACGTTCACCGGCAGGTCGGTCGAGATAATCCCGATCGCGATCTACAGCTGACGACGGTCGCGAGCGACGCCGAGCGCATCGCGAAGCGCCGCTCGGCGAGCCACCAGCCCGGCGACCCGCGCGGGCGCGGCAGCGGCGCCGCTCACCCGTGGTCGCGGCTTCTGCACACCTTCAGCGCGCCACGGCTTTCCAGCAGCGAGTCGGCTCGCCTCAGAGCCTCCGACGCGCTCACCTCCCTGCGCACCTCGGCGAGAAGACGCCCCAGCTCTGGAACCTCGCGGGGCGGTATCGGCACGCCGGCGGCGTGAGCGTCCTCGACGCGGGCGACTTCGATGCGATGCTGCGTCTCGAGCGCCTTCAGCACCAGCACCCCCGACGCGCTCAGGTCCAGCTCCAGATCGCTCTGCGCGTCGCGGTCGCTCACGCCGATCGCGTCGAGCAGCGCGCGCGCCGCATCGAACTCGTCGATCGCCTCTTGGTATCTCGACTCGTCGATCTGTCCTTCGAGCGCCACTGCGAGCGTCTCCATGCGTGCGCCGAGTTGTGCCTGCACGCCGCGGCGCAGATATGGAACGAGCTTTGCTGGGATCGTGATGCGCTCGGGGCTCATCGCGTGCGCCCGCTCGAGGCCCGGTGCGGCTTGTGCGGAGCCGGTATTCCCATGAGCAGCTCGCTGGGCTGCACTTCGAGCGTCTCGACCAGCAGCAGCAGCGTCGACAGGCGCGGCTCTTGCAGAGCGCGCTCCATGTTCGACACCGAGGACACGGTCAGCGAGGCCTCCTGCGCCAGGCGCTCGGAGGTCCACCCGCGCGCGCTCCGCAGCTTGCGCAGGCGCTCGCCGAACACGCTCAGCATCTCTGCGCGCGGCGACGCGGCCGTCATCGCCTCGCTACTCGCGGGCCTCGAGACCTTGCGCGCCGGCACCGCGACCCTACCCCCTCCCATAGGTCGCGATCTGATCGCCTGGTCGATGGCCGAGGCGTGCCGAGCCCGGGAGGGTGAGCGAGGTGCGGCACTCGCACAGATCCGGCGGCGACGTCGCGGACAGCACGCCGCCTTCAGCCGGCATCGGCATTCGAGCCCGCCGCGCGGATGTCCGCGAGCCGGTATGAGCGGGTGCGCGGGTCACGTTCGAGCAAGCCGACCGCGACCAGCGTCGAGACATATCGGTGCGTCGTACTCGAGCTCTTGCCGGTCAACAGCGAGATGTCCTTGAGGCTCATGTAGCCACCGTCCTGCGGAAACGAAGCCAGGATCATCAAGCCGCACAGCAGCGAGCCCGACAGACGCGCACGCTCGTACTGCTCCGAGACGGCGCTCAGCGCGGTCCGCACGTCCCCGAGCCCCGCCAGCAGCAACGACATGTGGCCACCGTCAGCGGTCGTACGTACGACTTCCTCTACCTGCGCCGCCGTCAGCACGATCCGCACGCGCTCCCCGCCCGCGGACCCGCCGCCGACCCCTGGCGAGCGACGCGAACGGCGCCCGGCGCCCGAGGTCACCGGCGACACGGCCATGACAAATCCCACTCGCCTTTCGTGGCGCGCGCGCTCTTGCGCCCATCACGGTGCGCGAGCGGTGATCGAGAACGAGTCATGACCGCACATGATCTTGCCGTCTGGATCAGCGCATGGCCACTAAATCCGTTCTCAGCAGAACAAAAACGCGCTGAGTTAAATAGAAACGCGCTTAATTAAACAAATCCAGCGTAGTTGAGACCCTGCACCCGCCGGTCCTCGGCGAGGATCGACGCCGCGGAGAAGCGGCTCTTGCCTCGCGTCTGCGCAGGATCACTTTCGATCCCGCGCACGGTGTCAGTAGCGCGCTTCGCCAGCTGGCACGCTCGAGCGCATCGCTCGCCGGAAGCAACTCACGGCGAACGAGTGTAGCCCGCAGCACGGCCCGCAGCTCCAGCACGGCCAGATGCCGTCCCGGGCAAAGCTTCTGTCCGCCGCCCCACGGTAGCCACGAGCGTTGCGAAGCTGGCGCGTCCAGGAAGCGCTCGGGGCGGAACTCATTGGGATCCGCATACAGGGAGGGATCGTGGTGCATCAGGTAGGTGCAGCCGAGCAGATGCGCAGGCGGGTGGTAGCTCCAGCCGCCGATCTCGATCGGCTGAGCGACCGCGCGAGGAGCCGTGAACAGGAACACGGGTCGATGGCGTATCACCTCATTGATCGTAGCCATCAAGTATTCGTCACCCTCGCCTGCCTCGAGCTCTTCGATGAGGCGCGCTTGGACGCGTGGGTGGTGGGCGATCAGTTGGAAGGCCCACGCGAGCGTCGATGCAGTCGTCTCGTGCCCGGCGACGATCACCGACACGAGGTTGTCTCGCAGCTCGCGATCTGACATCGGCGATCCGTCGGGACGACGAGCTTGCAGCAGCGCCTCGAGCACCTCGCCGCGCCCCCCATCGGCGCTACGCCCGGCGGCGATCAGCTCGGCGATCAGCCCATCGACCTCGAGGCGCCGCGCGAGAAACAGCCGCCATGTGCCTCGCCAGCCGGGAAGGTGGCGCAGTCGCGGCTCTTGCAAAACCGGGCTGGCCGCGAACGAAAGCATCGCGAGCAGTTGCCGGTGTATCGCCGCGATCGTTGGGCTCTGGCACCCAAACACGCGCGCCAAGACGACGGCGAGCGTCACAGCAGCCAGACGGGGATAGCTCGCGATGGGAGCGCCGAGCGGCCATGCCGAGGCCGCTCGCGCTGCCAGCTCCGCCACCATCTCCTCGTGCTGGCGCACCGCCTTTCGCCCTAGCGCCGGGCGAATCGCGTTGCGCCCAATCAGATAATCGCCTTCCTCGAGCAGCAGAAACGATCTGTCACCGAATATCGGGGCTGTCCTTGCAGCCCCAGCTCCGGCGTGCAGCACCGTCAGCGGCGCCGTCACAACAGCCCTGACGTCGTCTGGATCGGCGAGGAACACCAGTGGCGGCATGTCGAGCGGATATACGGTAAAGCGCGTGCCGATGCGACTCCTGCACCAGTCCAGATACTCGAGCGGACGGACGCGACACGCAAGCGTCTGGAGCACCGATGGAAACGGTGCGCTCGGGGGCAGCGCGCTCAGATCGCGCGGCCTGCGACACCTTGTATGAGTGAGGTGCATCGAATCTCCTTTTGTTTAGGTAGAGCTCTGCGCATTGGCTATTCGCCACACGCGCAAGACGGGAAGCAGCAGACGCGCCAGCGACCCGCCCCGCCGCAAAAGCGCTTCGGTATCGCGTCGCATCTCAGGCGTCCAAGCGCTGTCCTTCGATAGGTACATCGCGACCATGCACGCGACGATCAAGACGTGACGCTCACCGTCGGGCAACTCGCCGGCTTGCATCATCGACCTGCGCACGAGCAGTTCAATCCGCTCGCGGGCCAGCTCGCTGGTCGGATAGTGCGCGACGTAGGAGTGGTCTGCGTTCGCCACGTCCTCCGCTTGATCCACATAGCTGTCGAGCATCGTCGTCGCCGCCGATATCCAAGGGAAATAGGCGCTGTGAACCGCTCTGATCTCGGCCGCGGTCAGACACGGCTTGGCTGCCAGCGCGAGCAGCGC
>JASLHP010000128.1 GCA_030149625.1 Solirubrobacteraceae bacterium | reverse complement strand
GTGTCTGGTGCGCGTGAAGGCCGCCGGCCTGAACGGCGCCGACATGATGCAGCGCCGCGGCGTGTATCCGGCTCCTCCGGGCGCGCCCCAGGACATCCCCGGGCTGGAGCTGGCCGGCGAGGTGGCGAAGCGTGGCCTTGGCGCGGACCGCTTCAACGACGGCGACCGGGTGATGGGGATCGTCGCGGGCGGCGCGCAGGCGGAGCTGTGCGTGGTGCACGAACGGATCCTGATGCCGGTCCCCGAGAGCCTGAGCTGGGTCGAGGCAGGTGCGGTACCGGAGGTGTTCACCACCGCCCACGACGCGATCTTCACCCAGGCGGGACTGCGCAGCGGCGAGCGCCTGCTGGTGCACGGCGGCGCCGGGGGCGTCGGCACCGCGGCGATCCAGCTCGGCCGTGCGGCCGGGGCGCGGGTCCATGCAACCGTGCGTAACGCGGAGATGCGTACCAAGGTTGCTGAGTTCGGCGCGAGCGTGATCGCCCCCGAGGGATTTGCTGAGCACGGCCCGTTCGACGTGATCCTCGAGCTCGTCGGCGCCCCCAACATGACGGAGAACCTGCAGGCGCTCGCCGTCGGTGGGCGCATCGCCGTGATCGGCGTCGCCGCGGGAGCCAAGAGCGAGCTGAACCTGCTGGCGCTGATGGGCAAGCGCGCGCGGATCCACGGCTCGACGCTGCGCGCGCGTCCGCTCGAGGAGAAAGCGCTCGTCGCGCGGCGCCTCGAGCACGAGGTGCTGCCGCTATTCGAATGCCGCCCGCCGGTGCTGCGCGTGCCGATCGCCGAGACGTTCGCGCTGGAGGATGCGGCTGTGGCCTACGAGCGCTTCGCCGCTGGCGGCAAGCTCGGCAAGATCATCCTCACGATGTGAGCGGAAGGCCACGCGTGCCGGGCGTTGGTTGGCGCGCACGCAGGCTTCTGTGAGCGGTCAATACGGCGGCTGCGCGGCGTACCAGTCGCCGAGCACGCGGAACGCGGCCCAGAACTCGCGCTTGGCGTCCTGCTCGTCGAGCGAGTCGTCGATGCTCGGCACGTACAGCGCGTCGATCGTCGGCGTCAGCTGCTGGATCTCACCAATCGAATCGCGCAGCTCGCGCGCGAGCGGGATCTCCATCTCGCCGAGCGCGCCGAGCGCCTCCGGGCCCATCACGACGACGATCTTCGGCTGCACGATCGCGATCTCCTCGACGACGCGCGAGATGCACGCGAAGTCGGCAAGCGACGCGTCGCTCAGCGGACACTTCACGCACAGCGTGCCGTACACGGCCAGCGGGTCGATCGACAGCCGCTTCAGCGACTTCATCAGCGCGCCCCCCGCGCGCCCATAGAACGCGACTCCCTCCTCGATCTCGGAAGGCAGCGCCGAGTACTTCAGCAGCATGATGTCCGCCTGCGGATGACCCGACCCGAGCACCGGCATCAGGTTGCCGCGCGGGCAGTCCGGGCACGCCTGCAGCTCCCGCGTGAGCGTGTTCAGCTCACGGATCGCACGCTCCAGGTACTTCTCGCGGATCTCGTCATCGGTTACGGGCATCGACCCCGAGGGATTTGACGGGGCGTCGTCTTGTCCTTGACGGTGCATCAGTCCTTGCGCTTTTCGTCGTGGTCGCTCGGCGCTCGAGCTCGCCTACCGGCGCCCGCCACCGCCGTGCGCGCGATTCAGGCGCTTCAACCTCCGCGCCTTGCTCGCGCGTCGTGCCGAGCGCGGCGTGGCGCGCGTCTGCAGGAACTTCAGGGCCTGCACGTACAGCAGCGAGGACGGTCGCGTGAGGATCTCCGCGTCGCGCAGCGACTGCAGAAACTCCGCCGGCCCGTCGAAGTCCCGCATGCGAATCCGCACCGAGCCGAGCCCCTGGGCGACGTGCGAGTCAGAGCCGGCGCCCGCGACGACGCGGTACTTGGCCGCGAAGCGCGCTGCCTCGTCGTTGAACGCGGGGATCGCCACGCGCGGGTTGAAGACCTCGATCGCGTCGACGTCGCCGAGGATCCTCAGCAGGTGCTCGTAGTCGGGTACCGAGTGCATGCGGTCGAACGGGTGCGGTACGTAGACGAGCCCGCCCTGGCGCTTGATCTCGGCGACGGTCTCCTTGAGGCTCAGCCCGCGCGGGATCTTCTCCTCGAGGAACAGGCCAATCACCTCACCTTCGCTGGCCGTCTTTACCTCCTCGCCGACGATCACCTTCACGGGCGGATGGGGGCCCAACCTGGCCGCCTGCGCATGTGCCTCGAGCGCGCCCGAGATCTCGTTGTGATCGGTCACCGCGATCGCGCCCAAGCCCTGCTCCTGGGCGCTCGCGAGCAGCACCTCCACCGGTGTCGCGCAGTCGCCGGAGTGATCCGTGTGCATGTGCAGGTCCACGTCGATCAGCGGTCGCGTCGACAGCCGGCGGCGCAGCGAGGCCTCTCCCTCGGTGGAGTGCCGCCGCGCGGCGAGCTCTCGGTAGATGGCCTCGAGCTTGCCCGCGGCCTGCTCGTCGTCGGCCACCAGCCGGTAGTCGCCGGGGAAGTGGTGAGCCATCAGCTCGGCTGTTGCGGGCAGGCTCGCCGTTCGTGCATCCAAGCGTCCGAAGAAGCTCTCGACGAAGCGGCGGGCTACGAGCGTCGAGAGCAGTCGCTCGCTCGAGGAGTGAAACGAGCCGACGTTGAGCGCGCGCGAGTGGCGCAGCGCGGCGTTCGAGGTGCTCGGCGCGAAGGGCTCGTGCACGTGCACGAAGTCGAGCTCGACCATGCTCAGCAGTTCCTCGACCGTGCGCGCCACGTCAATCGGCAGGGCCGAGGGCCGCCGTCTGCCGACGGCGCTCGTCGCGCCACGAAGATCGAGCACCTCGCCGACGGCGATCACTCGTGGCGTGCCACCGTCGGTGCCTTTCAGCAGCGAGGAGAGTCCGTCCGCGGTCTTCCTCGACGCGCGCAGCGTCTTGCGCGACTCGCGCACTCGCTCCTGCGAGCGCGACGGCGCGAGCACCAGCACGCGATGCCCCCGGCGCGAGAGCTCGGCTGCGACCCGCTTGACGTGCGTGTTTACCTCGTTGTCCTCCGCCTCCCACGGGTAAGGCGTCACGTGGGCTATCGAGAAGGAGGCGGCCATCTGCCCGCGATTATCCCGCCTGCGGCCGCGCGGGCGGAATAATCGTGTGGCGCGCTTACTTCGCGCCCGGCGTTTTGCTAGTCGCGGCCTTCGCGGCTCGAGCGGGAGCTGTTTTTGCCGCGGGCGCGCGTCTGCCCTTCGGCCGCGTGCCGGGACGTCCGGCGTATTTGGCGATGAAAGCCTCCGTGTCGGCACGCGCCAGCTCGTCCGGGCGCTGGTTGTGCGGCGACTTCATCAGGTATGAGGATGGTCCGTCGAGCTGTCCGCCGGCGCCGTGGTTGAGCGCGAGCTTGCAGCAGCGGACAGCGTCGATCACGATGCCGGCCGAGTTGGGCGAGTCCCAAACCTCGAGCTTCAGCTCGAGGTTCAGCGGCACGTCGCCGAACGCCTGGCCCTCGACCCGGATGTGCGCCCACTTGCGGTCCGTCAGCCACGGCACGTAGTCCGACGGGCCGACATGGATATCGCTGCTCGGCAGCTCGTGGTCCATGATCGAGGTCACGGCGTTGGTCTTCGAGATCTTCTTGGACTCCAGCCGCTCGCGCTCGAGCATGTTGTAGAAGTCCATGTTGCCGCCCACGTTCAGCTGCGAGGTGCGCTCGATCTCGACGCCGCGATCGGCGAACAGGCGCGCAAGCGTGCGGTGCACGATCGTCGCGCCCACCTGGGACTTGATGTCGTCGCCGACGATCGGCAAGCCCGCCTTTTTGAAGCGCTTGTCCCAATAGTCCTCGCGTGCGATGAACACCGGAATGCAGTTGACGAAGCCGCAACCCGCCTCGAGCACCTGCTCGACGTACCACTTGGTGGCGTCCTCGGAGCCGACCGGCAGATACGAGACGACCACGTCGGTGTGCGTGTCCTTGAGGATCTTGACGATGTCCGCGGTCTCGCCGGGAGCCTTCGCGATCTTCTCCTTCAGGTATTTGCCGAGCCCGTCGTGGGTCATGCCGCGGTGGACGGGAACGCCGAGTTTCTTCGGCACCGCGTGTGCGCCCTTGGCGAACTTGATCGTGTTGTTCTGGCCCGCCCAGATCGCTTCGCCCAGGTCCTTGCCGACCTTGGCTGAGTCGATGTCGAAGGCGGCGGTGAACTCGATGTCGCGCACGTGGTAGCCGCCGAGGTCGACGTGCATCAGGCCGGGGACGCGCTCGGCGGGGTCCGCGTCGCGGTAGTAGTGCACGCCCTGGACGAACGCCGAAGCGCAGTTGCCGACGCCGATGATCGCGACGCGGACCTTCTCGGACTGGTAGCGGGCGGCGCCGTTGGTAGAGGACGCGCCGTTGCTGCGCGTGCCGCCGTTGGTGTGCTGCTTGATCACGAAAC
>JASLHP010000089.1 GCA_030149625.1 Solirubrobacteraceae bacterium | reverse complement strand
CAACCTCTTTCGTCGGCCTGCGGGGTTAGCTGACGGGCTAGCGCTGAAAGAGCCTGCGCTTCTCGCGGTCCTACCGCGGGATTCGCCCCAACAA
The DNA here is from genome assembly GCA_030149625.1 of Solirubrobacteraceae bacterium. The sequence continues at coordinate 3,278 of JASLHP010000089.1, read as the reverse complement.
CTTGGGTCCCCCGTTCCCTGACATCTGGTCAAGGACTCGGCGTTCGGGCGGGCACGCTAGCAGAGTGCAAGGACGCATGCAGAGCTTGCACTGTTTCTCGCAGCTTTTCCCGCAAATGCCGCGCTTTTTGCCAGATCGCTAGTGTGCCGGCCATGCGTGCCCACGCGCGAGGACCGCTCTTGGCCCTGCTGGTGCTCGCCGCGGCGGGAGTCGCCGGCTGCGGCAAGGGCGGAGTCGAACCGGCCAGCGGCGGCTCGACTTCGAAGCTGGCGCCGGTCGCCGCCCAGGGAGCTGTCAGCGTGGCCACGCGCAACACCACCCGTCTCGGCGGCACCGACGTCGCCGCCGATGCCGCCGCCGTCGCGCGCGCGGTGTACCCAGGTCTCACGGCCGCCACCAGACCGCTCGTGGTCGTGATCGTCAACGAGCGCGACTGGCTGCCCGCGCTCGCCGCCTCAGTCCTCGCGAGCGCCCCCGCCGGCGCGCCGATCCTGTTCAGCGAAGGCGAAACGCTGCCCGCGGTGAGCCTGCACACGCTCGAAGCGATGCACCCGCTGGGCGCGCCCGCGCTCGGTGGCGTGCAGGTGATCCGCATCGGCACGGCCGCCACCGTGCCACACGGCTATTCGACGCGCACGGTACCCGTCGGCACGGGCCCGCCGGCGCTCGCGGCTGCCGCGATCGAGCGACTGGCGGCGACGCTCGACGGCGGCCATGCTCCACGTCAGGCAATCGTTCTCGCGACGGCGCTCGAACCCGCGCTGGCGATGCCCGCCGCCGGACTCGCCGCTGAGAGCGGAGCGCCGATCCTGTTCGTCACCCGCGGGCACGTTCCGGCGCAGACGGCGACCGTGCTCGCCGCCCTGCACCGACCGTCGCTGTTCGTGATCGACGGCGGCGCGATCGACCGCCATACGCGCGATCAGCTGCGCGGCTTCGGCACGGTCAAGACGATCACGAGCGGCGCCGGCGGCGCCGCTCCAGCCGGCGGCGCGCTCGCCGGCGAAGCAGTTCAGGGCGCGATCGAAGTCGCGCGCTTCACCGACGGAACGTTCGGCTGGGGCGTGAAAGAACCGGGCCACGGGCTCGTGTTCGCGAGCGCGAGCCGCCCGCTCGACGCGCCCGCGGCGGCGCTGCTGTCGGCTACCGGCGACTACAGCCCGATGCTGTTGCTGGCGAGCGCGGCACAGGTACCGCCGGCGCTGACGTCCTACCTGTCAGACATCCAGCCCGCATACAGCGAACCGCAGTTCCCACCTGTTCGCGGCGCCTACAATCATGGCTGGCTGATCGGCGGCGAAGACGCCATCTCGGCCGTCGTGCAGGCTGAAATCGACTCGATGCTGGAGATTCGCCCGCAGGCGCAGAACAGCGAAGAACAGTCCGTGTCCGAAGTCGAATAGTGTCGAGCCCGCAAGCAGATCGCTCGATCGCACAGAGGCCAACTTGAGTCAAGCCGAGGACCCCAGGCGCCTGAAGCGCAAGGCGAACAGCAACGAGGTGAGCGTCGAGGACGTGCGTCAGCTGACGGGCGCCTCCACCCCGCACTTCGCGCTGCAGCTGCGCAATCGCATCGTCAACCTGATCGCCGATCTCCCCGCGGATCATCCCGCGCGGGTCGAAGGCGAGCGCGAGATCGCACGCCTGCAGCGGTTGGGCTTCGACGGCGAGACGCGCGGCGAGGGCGCCGCCGAGGGCGAGCGCCCGCTGCCGTCGTTGAAGCTCTAGCGCAGACCCGCGAACCTTCGCTCGCGACGAGCGTCGACGTAGCGCGCGCGAAGCAGTTTGAAGCAGACCGCGCCGATCGCGAGGTCGAGCGGCAGCAATCCGATGTTCAGCCAGCTCGCGGCCCGGCCGGCCAGCGCGAGCACCAGCAGCACGACCGCGGTGTGAAACACGATCGCGGGCAGCACCGACAGCATCAGCGTGTGCGATCGAAAGCCGCTGAGATGCTCGCGCAGCGTGACCTCGACGGTGCCGATCACGACCGCGCCGATCGCGGCGCCGAGCAGCGCACCGTTGCTCTCGACGCCCCGCAGCCAGGCGATCACCGCGCCGATCGAGCCGACCAGGATCAACAGCTCGGAGAGCGGCAGCGGATGCCACGGCGCCTGCGGGCGCTCGCCCACCGCCTTGAGATCGCCGAGAGCGCTCGCGGCGCGCTGCGACGGGCGCGCCGCGGCGGCTGGGCGCGGTAGCGCCTCGCGCGCGCTCTGCGCGGTCGGGCGTCGCTTGCGCGAGCGTCCACGCCGGCCGGGGTTGCGCTTGGCCACGGAGGTCGGCTCAGATGCCGGGCGGAAGCTCGACGCGGTGCATCGCCGTCGATGCTAGCGCCTATGCTGCGTGGCGTGTCCGTACCCGCATCCCCGACTCGCCCGACCGCGACAGGCATTCCGGACAGCGCGCTCCCCGGGCCGTATCCGGTCGGCGAGTACGCTGCCGCGCTGCGCGCCAAGCTGCGCTCGTTCGCGCGCGTGCAATTGATGGGCGAGCTCGTCAACCTGCGCCCCTCGCGGGCGCGCGTGTACTTCGAGCTCCGCGACGGCGGCGGCGCGATTGCGTGCGCGGCCTGGCGCGCGGACTGGGAGGCGATGATCGCGCGTGCGGGCACGCCGGCGGAGGGCATGCAGGTCGTGGTCGCCGGCGGCTGCGACTACTACGCCGGCAGCGCCACCTCCTCCCCCGGCTTCTCCTTCTCCGTGCTCGACCTGCGCCTCGCCGGTGACGGGGACCGGCTGGCCCGCATCGAGCGCCTGCGCAAGCAGCTCGACAGCGAGGGGCTGCTCGAGCTGCAAGGACGACTGCCGCGGCCCGCGCTGCCGCGCACGATCGGCGTCGTCACCGGCGAGGGCGGCAAGGCGCGCGACGACGTACTTGCGGCGCTTGCTCGCCGCGGTTGGGCGGGGCGGCTGGTATGGGGCTTCGCTCCCGTGCAGGACCGCCACGCGGCGCCCGCGATCACGCGTGCGCTCGGCGAGCTCGTCGCGGTAGCCGACGTCGAGGTCGCGATCGTCGCACGCGGCGGCGGCTCGCTGGCCGACCTGCTGTGCTTCTGCGACGAGACGCTGTGCCGGAGTGTCGCTCTGCTTGGCGTGCCCGTGATCGCATCGGTCGGCCACCACACCGACCGCACGCTGCTCGACGACGTCGCCGCCGTGAGCTGCTCGACGCCCACGCACGCCGCTGAGGCCGCCGTGCGCGTCGACTGCACGCGTGCCCGCGCCGAGCAGGCCGCGGCGGCCGCGCGCCTGTTCGGCCATGCGCGCCGGGCGATGCAG
>JASLHP010000075.1 GCA_030149625.1 Solirubrobacteraceae bacterium | reverse complement strand
GTCTCCACGCACCCCGTGCAGCACGCGGGCTGGCTGCGACGCGACCTGATCGAGCGCATCCAGAAGGCCTCGGCGCTGCCCGTGCAGCACGTGGTCGTCGATCTCGAGCAGGAGGGCCTCACGTTCAAGGTGACGCTCGTGATCGCCAACAAGACCTCCAGCGGCGAGGAGCTGCTCTCGCACCTGAAGGCGAAAGCAGCGGATGAGTCCAACCAGCTGTTCATCGCGGTCGTGCCGCAAATGGACGGGAGCGGCGGTGCCCCGCGCGAGGCGCGGGCGCGGCTGGCGACGATGCTCGACCACCTGCACGGCGCGGGTCTGCTCAGCTCCGGCATGATCGGCGACCCCGACCCCTACACGGCGGTGCTGAACGCGCTCGAGCTGTTCCACGTCGACGACATCGTGATCTCGACGCTGCCGGGCGAGCGCTCCGGCTGGCTGCGCTCGAACCTGATCGAGCGCGTGCGCGGCGCCACGTCGGTGCCGGTCGAGCACGTCGTCGTCGATCCGCAAGCCGCCACGATCGCGGCATCGGCCGGCTAGGGCGCGACGGTGGAGGCAGCCAGCATCGCGCACGGCGCCGGCCACGCCCACGCGGACGTGGGCGAGCACCACGGCCCGCCGGCCGCGCACAAGAGCTCGCGCGTGGAAGCGCCGCTGCTGGGGATGCTGCTTTTCATCATCTCCGAGGTGATGATCTTCGGCGCCTTCTTCACCGCGTACTTCTTCATCCGCATCGCCGAAGGCAACCCGTGGCCGGCGCCGGGCACGCATCTGCCGGTGCCCGTCGCGGGTGTGAATACGGCGATTCTGATCTCCTCCTCGTTCACCCTGCATTGGGCCGAGACGTCGATCAAGCGCGGCAACCGCTTCGGCCTGAAGGCGGGAATGCTCACCACATTCCTGCTCGGATGCACGTTCCTGTTCATTCAGATCAACGAGTACGCCAACATTGGCTTCGCGCCGCAGGACCATGCGCAGCAGACGATCTTCTACTCGCTCACCGGCCTGCACGGAGCACACGTGTTCATCGGCCTGCTGATCCTGCTCAGCGTCACGATCCGCGCCTTTCGCGGCCACTACAGCCCCGACTCGCATCGCGGCGTCGACATACCTGGCATCTACTGGCACTTCGTCGACATCATGTGGATCGTCGTCTACACGACTGTCTACATCCTCTGACAGCAGTGCTGAACCCGCTGCGCTCTGAGGGCGAGGCGTTCCGCCTGCTGTTGTACGCGATCGCGGTCTTCGCCGTGATCATCGCGCTGATCCTCGTCCTGCGCGCGCTGTTCTGAGCGACCGCCCGCCGCCGCCCAGCATCGAGCTACCGGCCTCGGCCCGCTCGCAGCCACCGGCCCGCTCGCAGCCACCGGCCCGCTCGCAGCCACCAGCTCCCTCGCAGCCACCAGCTCACTCCTAGCCACAAGCTCACTCGCAGCCACGAGCTCGGCCTGAGTCGCTGAGCGCGCGTCGCTACTTCACCGTGATCGTGCCGTACATGCCGGCGGCGCGGTGCCCCGGCGCCTGGCAGAAGAACGTGTACTTGCCGGGCTTCAGGTTGACCGTGACGGAGGTGCTTCCCTTCGAGATGAAGCTGCTCGCGGCGATCGGCGAGCCCTTTGCGGCGGCTCCGTTTTCGCCCGCTTCGATCGCGATGTTGTGGGAGACGCCCGACATGTTCGCCATCGTGATCGTGACCGCGCCGGGCGTCGCTTCCGCCTTGCTGGCGGTGTAGGCCAGCTGACCGGCCGGGTTGGCGTCGATGTCGAGCTTGCCCGCCTGCTCGACCGCGGGCTTGCCCGATCCGGGGGCTTCCACGGCGCTCGCGAGCAGCCCGGTGTCCTTGCCGGGGCTGTCGACCGATTGGGCGACATACGCGGCGATGTCGCTGAGCGTCGCCCCGCTGGCGAGGTGGGCGGGCATCACGCCCGCCACGTTCGGGTTCTGCACCTGACCTTCGACGACCGTGCGCACCGCGTTGCGCTGCAGCCCTTCAGCGACGCTCGAACGGAACACTTCGTCGAGGTTCGGCCCGACGATGCCCTTGGTGTCGGCCCGCGCCATCGTGTGACACGCGCCGCACTTGGCCACGAACGCCTGCTTGCCGACGATCAGGTTGACGTCATCTGCACCCTTGACCCCGCAGCCGCCGGCGCCGATCGCAAGGCCACCGAGCAGCGCGACTGCGCCGGCGCGCGTCGCCTGCGTGCGCACGCCGTCCCCACGGATCAGACGCATGATGTGGCCCTCCTCCAAGAAGCTCACGACGAAACCCTATCCGAACCAGCGGATCGCGACACGAAATCTTGCGCGCCAAGAGGCGCGCGCCGTCAGGGCTTCGGCAGAGCGTCCAGATCGCCCTGCGCCGCGGCGATCGCGCCGCGTGCGACGCCCTCCCACGACCAGCGCTCACGCACCGTCGCGACGAGTCCCTCGCGCGTGCGCTCGCGCAGCTCGCCGCCCACGCCGAGCCACGCGATCAGTGCCTCCGCGAGGGCTGCCACGGCGTGGTCGTCGACCGCGAAGGAGAGCCAGCCGGCAACCTCGTCGGGGACCGCGCTCGCGAGCGCGGCGCTCACCTCCGCGAGGCCGGAGTGAGCTGCGCTGATCGGCAGCGCGCCGCACGCCGCGGCCTCGGCGGCGACCATCCCGAACGCCTCTGGAAACGTGCTCGGCACGACCACCGCCGCGCACGCGGGCAGCAACTCCGCGAGCTCGTCATGATCCAGGCGCCCGCTCAGCAGCAGCTGCTCGTCGAGGCGTTTGGCGGCATCCAGGTAGTGCTCGCGCTCGGCGCCCTGCAGACCATCCAGGAAGGCGAGCAGATGCCGCAACGGCCGTGCGCGCTGCGAGCTTCCCTCGAGTGCTCGGCCGGCGAGCGCGATCTCGCGCGCCGTCTCCAGCTCGCCGGCGATCAGCGCGGCCCGCAGCCGCTCGACGCCTTCGCGGTAGGCGCCGAAGCCGACAAGCACGAGCCGCGCCGGCGGGACTCGCTCGAGCACGAGCGGCCACGCCGCCACGAGCAGATCGACGCCCTTGCTGACGATCAGCTTGCCGACGAACGCGACGAGCACGTCGCGCTCGGGGTCGAGGCGCCGCAGCGTGCGGGCCGCGGCGAACTCGTCGCGCGCAAATGCGCCCCCCTGCGCGCCCGGCGCCGGCACACCCCGCTGCGCCCGATCCGCGCCTCGGCTCACGGGCGCTGGCAAGCGCGCATCGCCGGC